>JAJRPU010000011.1 GCA_024280615.1 Bacteroidota bacterium
ATCTGCTATGGACACCACTGTGGCACCAACCCATAAAATACCGAAATATATTGCTACTGATTCGGCGTGCATAGGCATGCAAATAGCCACTGGAGTGCCTTTCTGGACACCCAGTGCTTTGAGTCCGGCAGCCACCCGCTTCGCCCTCTCTTCAAGTTCACCAAAAGTTATTTTCCTTATGGTTCCGTCCTCGCTTCCTTCAATAATGGCTGTTGCATCGCTTGAATTATTCTCAAAACAGGTTCTGGCTATGTTGAATCTTGCACCGGGGAGCCAGTTGGGCTCCCGAACGTCTTTTATTTCCGCAACGGTAGTTGGCGGATGGTCAAAAAGAATGTCCAACTTGTGGATAATGTATTGCCAGAAGTTAATTCTGTGTGTTACTGACCACTTGTGGAAATTTTCCCATGTTTCCAGCTCAAGTTCATCAAGAATTTTCTTAATGTTGCTATTGTTATATGTCTCTTTAGAGGGTTTCCACATGGGCATTAAGCCCTGATTGGTTTCCTGCCACCATTCAAATAAGTATGTGTATAGCCCCCTATGTATGGAGAAAGGAGTTTGAGGAGAGAGCAGGTTAATCCTTGCTTTGTGCCATATCTCTTCGGGGTCGTCAGTCCATATTTCCTGCAATTTTTCTACCCATTGAGACACTTCGTTTTCCGGAACACCCCATTCCAATAAGATTTTCTTTGAAGGCACTTCTCTTGTCATATTACTCTACAATTTCTATAAAGTTATGCAACAGTGATGTAAAATTACCGGGAATGAATTGTGTAATAGAGAGTCTGCAGTTATTAAATATAAGTCAAAGTGAAAAAACACGTAAACGCCTTTAATTGAAACTACAAATAAGAGACTAAGTTATGCTGAGAACCAAGTATCTAATGAAAAATGCCATTATCCCAGTATAGACAGTGAATAACAGGAAAATAAACCACTGGAGGAAAGTGATACGTTTGTTGATGTCTTCAAAGCGTTTATTAATGTCTTCGAATCGTTTATTAGTGTCTTCAAACCTTTTGTTTATGTCCTCAAAGCGTTTATTAATGTCTTCAAAGCGTTTGTTAATGTCTTCAAAACGCTTATCAATCAAATCAAAGCGCTTTTCTATCAACTTAATGAGCATTTTTAGGTCATCCTTGGTCACCATTTCATTCATATGGGAATGGTAAATTTCATCAAAAGCTAGAGCTAATGCATCAGCCAGTTCTTTGTCTACTCCATTTTCTACTAATATGTGCTTTACTTTTACCGCTATGCTAACCTGATTCATAGTTTGTTTTTTCTTCTTATATACTATAATACGAAAATAAGCATCTCGCGGTTTTTTAGATTATAAGCCCATATATCAGGAGCTATATGAGAGCTATAAATGCCATTTTAGTGATAAGCGTGTTGGAGAAATGATGATAGCAAGCCTGTCTGAGACGTCAAACCCAGACAGATGGGCATCAACAACCGCATCTAAAATGTTTAGCCCATATATAATTAAAGTAAATGCTAACGCCCATTCCATATTAGTGCGATAATACAGAATGTATTGTTTTAATTGCTCATTGGACAGTTGTGGGAACGGGTCTTGTTCGCCATTCAATCGGTCTAAAAACGCATTTCTGTAAATTGAATACCATCGCCAGTTGTAATAAGTGATATAAGCCCCCGTGCCAATGCCTGCATATACAAAGGGAATCTTCCAGAATTTTCTGTTATATAACTGTCCTGCCCCGGGCAACACAGCAGAGAGAATTCCGGCAGTGCGTGGAGATTTACTTTTAGGTTTTTTGTTTACTTCATTCTGTGCAAAGGAAATACTATTCACCACTATCAATCCCAAACAAATCAATAATCTTGCGAAATTCATCCTCAGACCTGAATTCAATAACTATTTTACCTTTCTTTGGCGAGCGACCCTGAACTTTCACTGGAACAGCCCACTTCTCACTCAGTTTTTGACTAACTTCTTCAAAAATAGGTATCCTTTTTGTTTTTGTGTCGTTAGGTTTTCCCTGCTGAGCTTTTTTAACTAAGTCTTCAACCTGTCTTACAGAAAGTCCTTTTTCAGTTATTGCTTGCAATAATTTAAGACGAGTCTCTTTATCTGATATTCCTAGCAGAGCCCGAGCATGCCCCATACTTATCTGCCCGTCCCGAAGTGCAGCCTGAATCTCTGGTTCCAATTGCAACAATCTGATATAATTAGTTACAGTGCTTCTGTCCTTGCCCACGCGCTTAGCCAGTTCTTCATGTGTATATTGACATTCTTCAATGAGTCGTTGATAGGTTATGGCTATCTCCATAGGGTTTAGGTCTTCTCTCTGCAAGTTTTCAATAAGGGCAAGTTCCAACATATTGATGTCGTCGTCCACGTCCCGGACGTAAGCGGGAGCGGTTGCCCATCCTAATTCCTTTAGGGCGCGCAGACGCCTCTCGCCGGCAATCAGTTGAAACGTTCCATCAGGGAGTTTCCTAACCACAAGCGGTTGGATTAAACCCACTGCTTCTATAGACTGAGCAAGTTCCTTGATAGATTCTTCGTCAAATTCTGTTCTGGGCTGATATGGATTGGTCTTGATTTTATCAATGGGTATATTATGCACTGAGGCACGTGCCTTGACGGCATCACCTAAGAGAGCCTCTAAGCCTTTCCCTAAACCTTTTTTCTTTGGAGTCATTGTTCTTCCATTTGAGCCATAGGCGTTAACTGGTTCCTTTGAATTAGTTCTCTGGCAAGGTTTAAGTAATCCTTTGCTCCTTTGCTACTTGCATCATAAAAAATAACAGGTTTTCCGTGGCTGGGAGCCTCGGCAAGCCTTGTGTTCCGATGAATCACCGTATCAAACACTATCTCACCAAAATGTTTCTTTAATTCTTCTGCTACCTGTCGGGACAGGTTGAGACGTTTGTCATACATAGTAAGCAAAATGCCTTCAATATGCAAATTTGGATTTAAGCCCGCTTGAATAATTCTTATAGTTTCCAATAGTTTGCCCAAGCCTTCCAATGCGAAGTATTCACACTGAATAGGGATTATTACGCTATCGGCGGTAGTGAGGGCATTAACAGTCATCAGTCCAAGCGATGGAGAACAGTCAATTAGGATAAAGTCGTAGTCATTCCGAACTTCGTCAATGACTCTTTTAAGTAGTTTTTCCCGGTCTTCATAGTCAATGAACTCAACTTCTGCACCCACCAAGTCAGTGTGAGACGGGATGAGGTCAAGCCCCTCAATAGCTGTCTTTAATATGGCTTTTTGAGGCGGCATAGATGAAGTGATTAGATTGTAAAGATGGGTTTTAATATTTCTCAGGTCAAACCCCAAGCCCGTGGTAGTGTTTGCCTGTGGGTCCGCATCCACAATTAAAGTTTTATATTCCAAAACAGCAAGGCTTGCCCCTAGATTTATTGCTGTCGTGGTCTTTCCAACACCACCCTTCTGATTGGCTATTGCTATAACCTTCCCCATTGAACTATTCTTATTTGCACGCTTTACAAAGATACGGAACATAACACTGGCGATTTTTGTGCCCCTATCAGAAAAGTTATGTTGTAGTAATTGGGCAGTTAAAGTAGTTAAACAGGATTCTTATAAGGAGGGCACAGGAACCATACTGTTAAATACCCAGTTGTTTTAAACAAAAACTGAAACTATGAAGAAGGTAGTGTTAACTCTTGCAGTGGCTTTGATAGTTGCATCTTGTGCATCTGAAGAAACCCAAGGGGATTCAGAAGAACCGAAAGTTGAGAAGACAGAGCAAGTTGAGCAAACACAAGCAGAGCAACCAAACCAGGAGGACCAAGGAGAAGAGGTAACGGCACAGGCTGGGGACCCAACCAAGGGAGAGCAGTTGTTTAAACAATATTGTTCTGCTTGCCATGGACAGGATGCTAAGGGAATTCAAGGAGTAGGGACGTCACTTGTGAATAACCAGTTTATTAAGGATAGAAGCATTCCTGACTTAGTTCAGTTTGTCATTGAAGGACGTCCAGCCAATCACCCGGACAACAAGACGGGAATCCCTATGCCACCCAGGGGAGGCTTTGACTTTCTCACTGACGAGGAAATAACTGACATAGTGGCTTATCTTAAAACCCTTGAGGGAAACAGCTGAAAGCCACACAGGCATTGTCAATTTATGACAATAGTTAGAAAAGCAACATTGGAAGATGCCTATTACTTTGCTGAATTGATTATAATATCAGCGCCTTTTTTCCCTATGGTTTTTGGCAATAAGATTATGGTAGCGCTTAGAAACATGTTTTGCAAAGAAGCTAATCTATTCTCTTGGCAACACACTTATTTCGCCGAGGTAGATGGAAAAGTAGCAGGTATGATTTGTGGGTATGACTGGCAAATAAAAAGGAGAGAAAATATGGCAACTGGATTTTTGCTGTTTAAAAATTTAGGTATTTCTTTACTATTCAAGATGCCTTTGCTATTGAAGCTTAACTCTACGATTGGGTCTTTTGATAAAGGCAGATATTACATTAGCAATCTGGCTGTATATCCTGAATATAGAAAGTATGGAATTGGAGGGATGCTGATGGACACAATAGAGAAAGAAGCCACTGCCCATAGAGCAAAGGAGATACTTTTAGATGTTGAAAGGAGCAACGAACGGGCAATTGCATTCTACAATAAAAGAGGTTACCAGATAGTAGGGTCATTCAGTGTACCATTGTCTAAATCTCTATCCTTACAGTTTTACAGAATGGCAAAGCAGCTCTCATAACTAATTTAAGTATTTTTACTCTTATGATGAGCAACGAAGATAAATTTAAAGCTGGACTTGTGCCTATTATCGGCAGACCAAACGTAGGCAAATCAACCCTAATCAACTCGCTAACAGGCAGTAAACTATCAATCGTTACGCCTAAGGCACAGACTACAAGGCGTCGAATACTGGGAGTGGTCAACGGAGATAACTACCAAATAGTGTTTGCTGACACACCGGGAGTGATAGACCCTGCCTACGAACTACACAATAGAATGATGAAACAGGTAAAGAAAGCCCTTTCAGACGCAGACGTAATCCTCTTTATGACAGAGCCCAAGGATAGTTTAACTGTTTGGGAGGAAAAAACATTGAAGACCTATGTTGACTTAATGCAGGAAACTGGAATGCCAGTAGTTCTTATGATTAACAAGATTGATACTATAAGCAAGGAGCAGGTTGAAGCCCTTCGCTTACAATGGGAACAATGGCTAAAATCAAAGTTTTCAGAAAGCAAAGTAGTTACAGGGTCTGCTCTAACTGGAGAAGGTCTTGACCAATTGCTTGATGCCATAGTTAGTTTCTTGCCATATAGTTATCCGTTGTTTCCACCTGACCAGATAACAGATATTACAGAGCGATTGTGGGTAGCAGAAATAATAAGGGAGAAAATATTCCTGCATTACAGGCAGGAAGTGCCCTATTCAACGGAAGTTATAGTTACTGACTGGCAGGATAAAGAGCACATAACAGTGATAAAGGCAGAGATAATTGTAGAGCGAGATAGTCAGAAGAAAATACTCATTGGCAAAAGCGGTAGTGCAATCAAAAAAATAGGCATTGAGGCGAGAAAGGAGATAGAGCAAATGCTTGGTAAAAAAGTCTATCTTGAGTTGTTTGTTAAAGTGAGGAGGGACTGGCGAGAACGAAACGATTATCTTAAATACCTTGGATATGAGTGAGCCTTATGGAAAGTATCGTCCGTTGGTAACAATAGTGGGCAGGCCGAACGTTGGAAAATCAACGCTTTTTAATAGGCTGGTCAAACAGAGAAAATCTATAATTCACGACCAACCTGGCGTAACAAGGGATGTGCTTATCGCACCAGTGAAGGGAGAGGACTTCTACATTGCAGACACAGGAGGCTTGTTGCCTGAAGAATTAAGGTCAAACGACGACTTTGCACCATACATAGCCAAACTTGTGGAGGGCATAATTCCCGCTTCAGACCTCGTGCTTGTTATAGTTGATGGAAAGGCGGGCTTAACACCAGCAGATGAATTCATTATTGAACACATAAGACGACAAAACAAACCTTTCTTACTAATTATAAATAAAGCAGAGAGTACGAAAGTGAAACAGGACCCAGAATGGCTATCCCTTGGCGTCCCTGAGGACAAAATCTGGTATATATCCGCTCTTCACGGCAAAGGAGTTCCTGAACTCATTCAGATAGTCAAATCGTTCCTTCCTAAAATAGAAAAGAAACAAGACCAACGGGAGGAAATCCCAAAAATTTCAATCGTTGGGCGTCCCAATGTTGGCAAGTCAACACTGCTTAACGCAATCATTGGCTATGAGAGAGCTCTGGTATCGGAAATAGCGGGAACCACGAGGGATGTGGTTGAGGTTCCTGTGACCTATTACGGCAAGGAATTCATTTTAGTGGACACTGCCGGTTTGAGAAAAAAATCAGCCGTTGACTCGGCAATAGAAGCTTATTCAATAACCAGAACTGTCAAAGCCATTGAGGCTTCAGATGTGGTCATACTGCTTATGAGTGCTGAGGAACCAGCTACCAGACAAGACCTTCGCATATTTAATCTTGTTGTGTCCAGATGGAAAGGAATTGTTGTGGCACTTAACAAGTGGGACATAGTAGCCCATGAATCCCATCAGTTCCAGCATAAGCTTATTAATTACGTGAGGGGGCGTCTGACGCCTATGAACGACGTGCCAATCGTTACTGTCTCTGCCAGGGAAAAGAAGAGAGTCCATAAGGTTGTTGACGTTGCCCTTAATGTCTACAAAAAACTAATTTTCCGAGTCCCCACCTCGCAACTGAACAGATACCTATTACCAATTATTCAAGAAACACCACCACCTTCATATAAAGGCAAATATGTCAAAATCAAATATGTTACTCAGGCAGGCGTTAAACCACCCACATTTGTCTTCTTCACTAACTTTCCCGAAGGAATTAAAGAATCCTACAAGCGCTTTCTTGAGAAGAAAATTCGTGAGAAGTGGGATTTTACCGGAGTGCCTATAAAACTGGATTTCAAATCTAAATGGAAAGAAGGCACGTAGGCAATTTGCTCATAACACATTTCCTTTTATCTTTGTATAATAAAGGGCTTTATGAAGTCGTTTTATAACCGAAAATCTGAAGGCGTGAAAATGTTAAAGTGGACAGGATTCTTGGGCGTAATAATAATTGGCTATTCTGTTATGGCACAGACCCGTGTTGTTACAACAGCAGTTCCAACATTGCGTATAGCGCCTGATGCACGGGCAGCAGGAATGGGAGATATAGGAGTGGCTACCACGCCCGATGCAAGTACCACTTACTGGAACACCGCTAAACTGGCTTTTGTGGAATATAAGTCAGCTGTTCAATTCTCTGCTATCCCTTGGCTCCACGCTCTCGTCAACGATATCTGGATATATTACCTTTCTGGATATTACAGGGTTGATGACCAACAAGCCCTTGGTGGTGCTATCAGATATTTTGACTTAGGAAGCTTGACTTGCACAGACTATAATGGCGAACCCATTGGAGAATCAAATCCTCACGAATATGCCGTTGACATGTCTTATGGACGCAAGTTTTCACCGAACTTTTCTCTCGGTTTAGGTTTAAGATTTATTTATTCCAATTTAACTACTGGGGGATGTCGGGCAGCCTTGGGAAACACTTTTGAATTGAAGCCCGCTGGAACCTCTCTTGCAGGAGATATTGGATTTTATTACAGAAAACCTTTTGATTATAAAGGAAGTGAAGCCCACTGGGCAATCGGCGTTAACATTTCTAATATAGGTTCTAAAATTGCCTATACTGAAACAACAATTAGAGACTTTATTCCTACTAATTTGGGAGTTGGAGGAGCTGTCTATTTGCCTATTGATAATCACAATGAGTTGACTATAGCTGCTGAAATTAATAAGTTAATGGTTCCTACACCTGACCCACAAGGGGAGTATAGACAAAAATCAGTTGTTGAAGGAATGTTCACTTCTTTCTTTGATGCACCTGGGGGCTTTAAAGAGGAGTTGCAGGAGACCAACTTCGCCATTGGCTTAGAGTATTGGTACATAAAGCAATTCGCTATTAGAACAGGATATTTCTATGAGCATCCGCAAAAGGGTAATAGGCAATTCGCTACCTTAGGAGTGGGACTTCGCTTCAAGATGTTTAGCCTTGACATTTCATATCTATTGCCGACAACTCGTCAACCAAGCCCACTGCAAAACACCTTCAGGTTCACTTTCCACTTTACTATAGATAAAGGAGACAAGGAAGCTGAGCCAAGGGAATAAGAATTCAAGCCTGATTTACTATATGGCTTCTTATCGTGTGGGCAGTGGCTGGGATGTTCACAGGCTTGTTCCCAAAGGCAAGCCATTGGTTTTGGGAGGCGTTGAAATTGAATATGCTTTGGGTTTGGATGCTCACTCTGATGGTGATGTAGTTGCTCATTCATTGTCGGATGCGTTGCTTGGTGCCATTGGAGAAGATGACATAGGCGGTTATTTCCCGGACGATGACCCGCAGTGGGAAAACTTGGAAGGGAAAGAGATGGTTAGGCATGTTCTTGGTGTAGTGACAGACAGAGGTTTTTCTGTTGTAAATGTTGTGGTAACTATTTTTGCTCAGTATCCCAAGTTGAAGCCATATCGTAAAAGAATTAGAGAAGGTGTTGCGGGGTGGTTGGGACTTGACCCTTATCATGTAGCGATTCATTTTAATACCGTGGAAGGGATAGGAGTTGTAGGGGCTGGGGCAGCGATAGTCTGTCATTCAGTGGTTCTCGTTGAACGAAAATTTTAACTATCTTTGCTAAAAAAAGAGAGCTGATGAGAAAGGTTAGGAAAGTGGTCTTTGCTCTGCTGTTACTGTCCTTTGTTGCTACTGTCTTGCCGTCTTGCCAGAGGGAAGGATGTCCGGGAAACATGGGGCAACCGGTCAGAAGGCGTTAATGATGGATGCTAAAATGAAGGGATAGATGGGATGCTAAAACGAAGCATATTAGTTGTTTGTCTAATTGCCTTCACTTGGGCGAATGCTCAAGGGGGGGAGCGTATTTTATATAGAGTGAGTAATGAGTTTTTCCCGGAGATTCATTCGTATAGTTGGGCTGTTGGCTGGAGACATTTGAAACACAGGACATGGAGACATTGGTGGGGCTGGGAAGCCAGTTTAGCACATGTCAAACATCCTAAGGAAACCAGAATTCAACCGCTACCTGCCTTTGGGGATGCCGGTTGCTTGCAGTCCGTCCCAATGCGCTCTTATGTCTATGGGAAACAGCATGATTTTTGGACTGTTCGTGCTTCAATAGCAAACTCTTTTTTATTATTTGATGCTGCCGATGAAAACGGAGTTTCTGTTAGGCTATTAACAAACATTGGCTTGTCATTGGGATTGCTTAAACCGTATTATTTGTATGTTGTAAAGATAGAAGCCGATAATAGCTGTTCTGTTGAGGCTGTGAAATACGACTCAACCCTTCATCCATTGGCAAATCCCTTTTTGGATACTAGATACATATATGGGAGTGCGGGACTAACTGGATTAGGAGAATTGAGGCTTAAACCGGGTATTCTAATTCAGGCTTCAGTGGTGTTTAACTGGGCTAAGGAACCGGCTATTAGGAGTGTTGAGGTGGGAGCCCGAGTTGAACATTTTGTTAAACCGGTGCCTATTATGGCACTAATAGAAAACAGGGCGATGTTTTCTGCCTTGTTTTTAAGAGTAACTTTTGGAAAGCTTAAAAATCCTTCTTAATGGTTGCTATTAAAGAAAGAAAGCCGCCTTGGCTAAAAGTTAAGCTTACCCTGAATGAAGATTTTGCAAGGGTCTCAAAGGCTGTAAAGGAACATAGTCTTCATACTATTTGTCAGAGTGGTAATTGTCCCAACATTGGGGATTGCTGGGGTGTTGGCACCGCTACTTTTATGATTCTGGGTAATGTATGTACCCGTTCTTGCGGATTCTGTGCTGTGTTGACTGGCAGACCACTTGCTGTTGATTGGGATGAGCCGTGGCGCGTAGCCAAAGCAGTTAAACTAATGAATGTCAAACATTGTGTTATAACTTCTGTTGACAGAGATGAGTTGAAAGATTTAGGGAGTCGGGTGTGGTCAGCAACGGTTCGGGCAGTAAGAGCATTGAACCCAAATACTACCTTAGAGACTTTAATCCCCGATTTTAAGGGCGATGTTCGTGCGTTGGATGAAATAATTGCTGTGCGTCCGGAGGTTGTCTCGCATAATATGGAGACGGTCAAGAGACTTCATCCTATAGTTAGACCGCAAGCGAAGTATGAGCGTAGCCTTTTCGTAATCAAATATCTCAAGGAACACGGTATCAGGACGAAGAGTGGTTTTATGCTTGGTTTGGGAGAGACAAAAGAAGAAGTTCTTGAGTTAATGGAAGATTTGCGTAAACATGGATGTGATGTCTTGACTATCGGGCAATATCTAAGACCAACACCGAGACATTTGCCAGTAGAAAGATATGTTCCACCAGAAGAATTTGAATACTATAAAGAAGTTGGTTTGAAGATGGGGTTTGACATGGTTGAGAGTGCACCGTTGGTTAGGTCATCGTATCGGGCGGAGAAACATGTGGGCAAGCCCTCCAATTGGTTTGTGCCTAAATTAAATTTTGTTGTATCTTTGCAAAAGGATAATTACAAAAATTGATAGGGATGAAGCGAAGATTACTGGGGATAGGGCTTGTAGTAACAGGTCTTCTAATCAGTGGTTCTGTATTCTTTTTCCTTATAGACAAGGAATCGGATAGTCTTATTGAAAAGGTTAAGCGTGATGAAGCAGAGAAGGAGAGATATGAGTGGGGTAGGAGTAGGGAATATTGGCTTCCAAGATTAGCTAACCCGGAAACGAAAAAGATTGATTATGTTGAGATAGCGAAGATTCGCAGTGAAGCACTAAGGAGGGGTGCTATGAGAGCAGGTATGGCTCTTAATTGGGTTAATTTGGGACCAACTAATCAAGGGGGCAGAACAAGAGCCATATTGATTGACCCTGACAACCCGAATAAGATTATTGTTGGTGCTGCTTCTGGAGGGGTATGGTATTCAGAGAATGGAGGTCAATCGTGGGAACCTGCTAAAGGACTTACAAATTTAAACATAAGTTCTCTGGCGAGGGACCCATCCACAGGTTGGATATATGCAGGGACTGGGGAGGCATTCGCAGCTTTTGACAATTTTAATAGTTTAGCATTTACCGGAAACACAGGCTCTGCAGGATTTGGTATTTATGTCTCTAAGGATGGAGGTAAAACATTTGAGCATTTGGCTAGTACAACCCCAGGAACTTATGGTGATTTTAATGATAGGTGGTCATTTGTGAATGATATTGAAGTTTCCTCTTCAGGAAGGATATATGCAGCTACAATTAAAGGTTTAGTGTATTCAGATGACCAAGGTGCTACGTGGACAGAGGTCAATGGTCCCTCTAATAGTGCTGTGGCTTTTGACGTAGAAATTTTATCGTCTGGCAAAGTGCTAGCAGCTATTGGCGGACGCGTTTATGAGTCAACTGATGGAGTCAATTTTACAGAGATTAATAGTTCAACAGGGCTGGACCTTCCTAATCCTGGAGGCATCGGCAGAATCAAAATTGCTTCAAGCGGAAATGTTGTATATATAGCTGTCATTGAGAATGAATTCTTAGGTGGTCCTTTATATGCTGTTTATAGGTCAGATGACGGAGGAAACAGTTGGTATGTAATAGGAGACGGTACTCGGTCCGATGGACAACCAACAATAGAATTTGAACCTTTCTGTTATTTAGATCAGAGTGGTAATCCAACTCATTGCCAGGGTACATATAATATGGCTTTAGGAGTCAGTCCTCATGACCCAGACCTTGCCCTTTTAGGAGGGATATTCCTATTCAGATGGACGCCTAATGAGGGATGGGTAGAAGCAACAGGTGGCATTTTCTCGTTGCATGTAGACCACCACGACATTGCTTTTCATCCGAAGGCTGATAGCATTGTATACGTAGTGAATGACGGAGGCGTTTGGATTTCTTACGATTATGGTAGAACCTTCTATGAAATAAACAAAAACTATGTTACAACGCAGTTTTATGCTTTTGATGTTAACGCCCTTACATCAAGTCCCTCTGGAGGTTCTCAGGATAATGGCACCCAGTTCTTGCCATACATAGCCTTTTCCCCGGGTATGGGTTTTCATATAGGAGGAGGTGATGGTGGATATAGTGCCTTTGCACCGAAGCGAGGAGTAGTGTTCTATTCATCTCAGTTTGGATGTTTCTTTAAAGGAAGGATTGACCAAGCTACGCAATTCGCCTTAGGTGGAACCCCTATTGGTAATGCTGACAATGGATGTATTTCAGGAGCTTCCTTCATCCACCCGTTGAGGGTGTGGGAAGATGTTTCTACTAATGTTCCTGATACATTTTATTTCGCTCGCTTGAGAATACTTAACTCGCCACAAGAATTGGACTCATTTATAAATAATTTCAGAATTCTTACTTATAAAGTTTATGATTTAGATACTGATACTGACAGTGTTTCTGTGCTTTATCTTGACGGGGAGCCAATGGCTGGTCCAAGAATCATAACAGTAACAGCCTCAGATAATAAAGTAGCACTTTCTAAGACTGCTGCAGAGCCAGTGTTGCCGCTTATTTGGAATTTGTCCGGTTCTGCAGTTGTTCCTAACACAAATGATATTGCCATTAGCAATGATGGAGAATGTGCCTATTTTGTTACTGGATTATTGTCAGGGGGCAGAGTAGTGAGAGTTTGTGGTTTGAAAGATGCTAAATTTGGCGATATTTATAATTGCACATTTGATGATTTAGCAAGCTGTCCCTCTGATGATATTAATTGCTTAGATAACTATTCATGCTCATTTAGTTTCGCACAGGCAGGTATAACCATAGATGTGATACTAAATACCAGCAGAGCGTTGGTGGGAATAGGATTTGACCCGTCTGATCCAAGAAAAATGGTTGTTACGGGAGGTGGATATGGGGGCAGTGCCCCAAGAGTATGGTACACTCTTGATTCCAGGGAGCCCAATCCATCATTCATTGATATAACAGGAGACTTGCCAAATATTCCTGTTTACGATGCATTCATTTGGCCAGATGACTCCTCTAAGGTTACTATAGCTACGGACTTAGGCATCTGGCATAGAACAGTTGACTTTAATAATCCTGCCAATTCCACTTGGGTCAGGGATACATTGTTCCCACCTGTCCCAACAATTATGTTTGATGTGATTCCTCATCCCACAAAAGCAGGTGAGTATGCTTACTTCGTTGCAACTCATGGCAGGGGCTTCTGGGCATATAACTTTAGACCTCAGGAGATAATAACAGGCGTTGAACACGTTTCACGTGTAATTACAGGGGTTACTATGTTTCCGAATCCAGCATCCGACTATGTTGACGTGATTGTTCCGCCTGCTTCTTCAGATGTCAAGATTGCCATTTATGACCTTAATGGTCGTGCTATGTTGACCAAGGAAATGTTGCCTTCTCCTAAGCCAGCAAGGCACAGAATTTCTTTGGAACAATTCACTTCTGGGGTCTATGTGTTGGTTGTTGAAGCAGATGGAACACAACAGGTTGGCAGACTGGTTATTGGAAAATGAAATTGATTCATAGATGTGGAGATGGATTGCTTTGGTAATGCTTGTGGTTTCTGGTTTAGTGGTTGTCAGTATGATGACCAGTTCAAGTAAGTATGTATCGTTTGAAGAGGCAATAGCCAATCCCGGTAAGGTATATTATGTTATCGGGTCTCTTCCACAAAATTCAAATATTTATTATGACCCAATCAAGGACCCAAACAGATTGGAATTTTCTTTAGTTGACAAAGAGGGTAAGGAAGTAAGGGTTGTATATCCTGGACCTAAACCACAAGATTTTGAAAAGTCAGAAGAGGTTGTTGTGACGGGATATTGGGATGCAGAGAACCAAATTTTTTATGCCCAGAAAGTACTACTCAAATGTCCATCTAAATATATAGACGAGAACGCCTCGCTGGCTAATAATTAATTAGGCGAAAAGGGGAAGTTTCTGGAGATAGTAGGAACCTGTCTGAGTTTATGAAATCTGGGATGATTTTTCGTTGAAGAAATTTATTACATATAGGTTGTAGTCATTTAGTTATATGGAAAAATCTTTCTATTTTTGAATGTATGAGGATACTAACGACAAGTTGGACATTGGGGCTATGTATTCTTTCAATAGTGCTACCGAAAGGCTTGGGATATGCTCAAGGTACAATAACTGTGAGTAACGCCCGACCCATTCAGCAGGTAGTAAGGGACCTGGCAGGTAATGGAGTGATTATTTTTAATGTTACCACTGATTGTAATTTAACAGAGCCATCTGCCGGGGAGTTTGTCAACACTGGTCCTATGGCTATCCCTCAGGGACTGGTTATGACCACTGGCTCCATTTGGGATGTACCTAATAATGATGGAGGTGGGACCACGTTCACCTCAAGGGGACCAACACCCGACCCTGACCTTAACACTATTGACGGTCCAACTTATGACCTTTGTGCCATTGAATTTGATTTTATCACAATGGGCGATACTCTCCGATTCAATTATGTCTTTGGTTCGGAAGAATATGAAGAGTATGTCGGCACTCAATACAACGACGTATTTGGATTTTTCCTCAGTGGACCGGGCATTGCAGGGACAGTTAACCTTGCCGTGGTGCCTGGAACAAACACACCAGTTACTATCAACACCATAAACCAAAACACAAACAGTACTTATTATGTTAGAAATACAGGAGGACAGTATCCATACATAGAGTATGATGGTTTTACTACTAAATTGGTTGCAGAATATCCTGTTATTCCCTGTGATACATATCACATTAAGCTTGCGATTGCTGACGTGGCAGATGCCTTGTTAGATGCAGGCGTCTTTATAGAAAAAGGGTCATTTACCACTGGTGCAGCAGATGCTCAATACATCCCCATTGGTGGTAACACAACCAATCAGGTTACAGAAGGGTGTATTCAAGGTGCAGTGGTAATATCTGTTAATCCTGTTCCCCCAAGTCCAAGAACAGTGTATATCTACTATGGAGGTAATGCTATCAATGGTGTTGATGTGGACACACTTCCTGATTCAGTTGTTTTGGGACCAAGTAATCCAGCAGATACACTATACATCATCCCATTGTTAGATACGCTGACCGAGGGTCCTGAAACCTTACTTGTTTATATAGAAGGTGCTTGTGGACTGGGCGTGGACACTCAAGTTATCATAATCAATGACCCCATTTATGTTAATATCTTGACTCCTGATACAACCATTTGTCAGTATGATACTCTTTATCTGGAAGCCGAATCCAACAGCCCGATTTTGAACTGGGAGCCTTCTGTGGTAGCATGTGATTCCTGTCTTAATACGTATCTCATTGGTGACACCTCACTCCAGCTGATTTTAATTGCTGGCACAGGGGCATGTCAAGACACAGATACAATAGCCATAACAGTTATTGATGTTACAGAAAGTGGGCTGCCCAGAGACACGTTCTGGTGCGTATGGGATTCCCTAACTTTGATAGCCACTCCCGGGGCAGACGCTTACCAATGGATTCCAGACACATTGGTGGATTGCGACACTTGTTCAACTGTTAACATCCTCACTTGGGACACAGTCACCTTCTATCTCATAATTAGAGACAGTTTCTGTCAAATAACTGACACCATAACTATCTATCCTGTCTCTGTTGATACTATTAGTATTCCCGACACCTTAATGTGCGAAGGAGACACTTTCAGAATATCATTACCTATCCATAATCAATACCTATGGACCCCCGACAGTTTTATCTCCTGTACTAATTGTCCTAATCCAGCAATTTATCCGCCAGATACGATGCTTTACATAGTTGCTATAACAAACCCATATTGCCCAAATAGTGACACTGATTCAGTATGGGTGTTCGTTGACCCCATTCCACGAGTCTCTCTTATTAACGACACTATTATGTGTGAAGACGACACCATCAGATTAAATGCTCCAGTGGGACCATACACATACCAATGGTTCCCATCCTTCGCAGTTGATTGCGACACCTGTCCATCCGTGGTAATGACCGCATTAGGCAATTACAATGTGGGGGTATATGTTTATACTCCCAATGGATGTCCCGGACGGGATTCTTTCTCTCTAATAACTATCCCATTGCCTGATTTTGACCTGCCTGATACATTCGTATGCTTATATGACACTTTGCATATAAATGTTGATTCAGGAATCAGATACGACTACTATTGGAGCCCCTCAATAGGTATTTCGGATACTACTTCCCCCATTGTTGACATTTACGTTCCTCAGGTTGATACAATTACATATTCAATAACTGTAACAAATTTCAATTGTGCCTATGTGGACTCTTTCCAATTAATGATTCGTCCGTTGCCTTATATCTCAATCCCTGATGATACGCTGTTGTGCGACGCCACAGAATTGATTCTGGATGCCGGACCTTGGGTTTCTTTCCAATGGGTGCCCCCGTCTGCAGTTAACTGTTCATCTTGTCAGCAAGTTACACACATTGTCGGCGACACCCTTGATATATCTGTATTCGTTGTTGATGAATATGGTTGTGAAAACACTCATACTATAAGGGTTTATGGTGAAGACCCACCTTATCTATATTCAAATCCTGATACCATTGAAATTTGCACACCCGACTCTTTCACGATATCTATCACTGGATACGGTTCCTCCTTCTTGTGGTATCAAGATAATGACACGGCTGTAGTAGCCACAGGGCTTGATAATACATTTTACATTACTGACACAACGGTGTTCACTATAGTTGCCCTCCCTATTCAGGTTTGCTCCCCTGATACAACACACTCAGTGGTCTATTCCCACCCAATTCCCGAAGTGACCACAGCACCAGATACAATAATCTTAGAAGGAACACCTGCATTTATTGACGGAACAGCATTAAATAGTGTCATGCACTGGTGGGAACCAGCATCCTTAGTACCCAATCCTTATGAACTATATAATCAAGTGGAACCCATAGAAACAGTCATGCTTGTCCTAACCGGTGTTAATCTCCTTGGATGCACAGATGCAGATTCAATGTGGATTTATGTTGTTAGACGTCCTCCTTGCACTGATTCAGCACTATTCGTCCCACTTGCCTTCACTCCAAATGGTGATGGTATAAACGACGTCTTCTATATCTATTCCCACAGTTTTGACCTTGAAGTCAATGTGTTCAGGGTTTATGACCGGTGGGGAACCCTACTGTTTGAAGCAGACCAAGTGCAGTTTGACCCCGCCACTGGACAAAGCAACGTCGGATGGGACGGAACATACGATGGACAACTACTCAGACCAGATGTATACGTCTATTACATTGAATACACGTGTAAAATAAATGATTTCAAAATCCTACGAAAAGGTGATGTTACGCTGATTAGGTGATATGTTACTTTTTTCACTAACTTTAAGGCTAAGAGAGGTTATTTTTCTGAAGGGGAGGAAGTACTTCTCCAAGTCTGAGTTCTGTCTTTATGTGGAACTTTAAACAGTGGAAAGCGAGCTTCACTATAGCGAGCAACACCCTTTCCGGGAATTACTTCATCAGCTCTATTAGCAACTATCATATATGAGAATGTGGCATTGCAAGGTTTTTCAGTAATTACTGTGAATGAAGTGGCACTTTTGTCTCTGACTTCATACAAACCACACTGTATTCCCCCTTCCTCCATTTGAATATAAACTCTTAATGGATGTTCCTCATTTACAACAATGTTTTTTGATAAATTAGGGTCAATATTGACAACAGCTTTTCCGTTAACTATTTTACCTTCCCCAAAGTCCATAAATAACACCTCTGGTGCCTCAGGAGCAAACATAATTACGTCATTACCTGATGTGTCTTTTATAACAGTACTAACCGCTCCAGGTCCAACGATTTTATTATATCCAAAAAGGTCCCAGTAACCAACATACCAATTCGCGAATCCTCCGTCCGCTGAAATATAAATAACTCCATTTCCGCTATTTAGAAAACTTGAGTTAACATATAATGCAACATCACCATCGCCTTCAAAGTTATCATCATCCGTGAAAGCACCGGCTAATCTTTCTCCTATAAGTCTGAATAGGTTTCCGTATCCAGCCATAAGAGCTACGCCCCCAGTATGTGTTCCGGATTGAACTGCAATTACAGAAGCTCCTAGGTTACTGGCAGGTCCTACGTTTCCTATGATAGTAGCTTGCCAATCTGGGTTGCCGTGGTTTTCGTTTAGGTAGGAAGCTATTCCCCAGTCATCGGTAGCATCCATTCTAACACCGAGCCTGGGATTTCCACCTGGCCACGGCATTGTAAAAGCGGGATGCACTTGAACTCTACCATTGTTTAATATTCTTATTCGTTCAATTCCAGTAGTGCTAAAGGATAATTGATCAATACCTGATCTATACACCCCAATATCCGGGTCAGCGTTCCATGAATATGTGGGTGCTAAAGCAGTACCGTCTTCAAATGCTAATAACCTAGCAGCATTATCGGGAATCCTGAATCTGATTAAATTATTTGTTCTGAAATCAAGAGCAACTGCATCCGTGGTCCCTAAGAAATGAACCCCTGTTGTTAAGCCAGCATTTCCATATACCATCCAGGCTTGGCGACCTGCCGGGGCATTAATGGTGAGGACGCCATTTGGGTCTGCATAGACAACCTGATAGTCAAGGGAAGCTAGGTTGCGAAGCCGAGCAGTCCCCAGAACGTCCAGTTTTTCAGTTGGTGCTGGGACTCCAATGCCAACGTTTTGCGCGTTTACACCTATTGCGGAGGCAACTGCAATGCTCATTATAAATTTCACTTTCATGGCTTAATGGTTTTTATGTAAATATACGAAATTTTTCCCAAAATGGTTTATAGCACTGAATCCCTTATAAATTCAGCGATTCTGAGACTATTGGCATAAATAGTCCATGTGTATTGGACTGAACCACCTGTTGGGAATGTGCTTGCATCAGTGATGAATAGGTTGTCCAGAGAGTGCACCCTTCCAAAACGGTCAGTTACACCATTTCTGGGGTCGTTGCTCATCCGACAGCCGCCTGCCACAAGATTAGGAGGAGGATAGCCACTGATGTATGTTTCAATCTCCGTTATTCCCATTTCTTTGAGAATTCGTTCCGCCTCCTTAGCAAGGATTTTACCCACTTTTATATCATGAGGATGATGACCGGCACGGAGCCGTGCAACAGGAAATCCCCGAAAGTCCTTTACCTTATCATCCAGTGTTATGTAACAATCTTCTATAGGTAACCAGTCCACGAACACTTCAAATCTGATTCCTCTTCTCTTAGTGAAATAGTTAAAAATGCGACGTTTTAATTCAGTGCCATATACGAGCCTGTTGCCATTCCATTTTTGGAACAAGGCTTTTCTAATAGGGTTATCATGTTCAAACATAAACTCTATCATACCCCCTTTAATTCTTTTGCCTGTGTCTGGGTCTTCTATTTCATAGAAGTGCTGGACTGCCCGATTAATAAATGTTCCCCTCTCTTTGAGCTTCTCGGCATCGTGCGGTGATAGGTCATCAAAATACATATGTCCTGTGCCATACCCTCCAGCGGAATAAATTACATATTTCCCTACAAGTCCAAATTCGTTGCCTAAACCGTTAGGATGCTCAGGATTTTTGCTTAATAGTAACAACCTTATTGTTTCAACAGGCATTGCAGCAACTATGAAAACCTTTGCTTCAACATATTGCTTTTTGTTCTCTCGGTCAAAATACCATGCTTTGACGACACGGTTTCCTTGGGTTTCCAAGTAATACACATGCGAGAAAGGTCTCACTTCCAAACCGTAATTCTCAACAGCAGGTTCAATAAATGCAACTCTGGAACTTCCTTTGGCATCGGAAGCACAGCCATAGCTACCGCAATAGTTGGAATAGTAGCAACTGCCCCTGGAGTCCTTTGGCACAGAAAGAATTGCTCTGGGTGCCGGGATAATTTCTATTCCAAGGTTCTGGCAGGCATTGTCCAGCCAACGGGCAACCTCATTGACCTGCAGAGGTGGAAAGGGAAAGTCTGGTGTGGAACGGGGCTCCAACCATCGGTGGTGAACAACTTTTCCGGATATGCCAACCAGCTCCTCAATGACGGTATAATACGGTTCTAAGTCATCATAAGTAATTGGCCAATCAACAACATTTGCCCCTTCAATCTCGCCATAGGCACTCAGGAGTTTAAAATCAACTGGTTTCATACGGTGAAAGTAACCGCTCATTATGTTTGAGGAACCGCCAACCATTACTGCATTCCAAAAACTAACTATGTTTCGGGACCAAGAACCGTCGGATTCAGGTAATTCAAGGACTCTGGGCTCCAATTTCTTAGGTGGGTCATAAACTGTTCTTCTGCAACAAGCAATTTCATCTTTCCTAAAATGTTCTGTTTTGAACCATGGACCTTTCTCTAACACAACAACTTTATATCCTGCTTTGGAGAGTAGCCAAGCGGGTGGACCGCCTCCAGAACCACTGCCGATAATACATACGTCATATCGCATTTCTTATTACGTTTATTGAATCCAAATTAATCAATAAAATCCAACCAGCCAGCCCTTGGCTTATATCCTGATGCTTGCAATATATATTGTCCAGTACTGTCGGGGTGCGTAAGTAATTCGTAAAGCGAAACCTCTGGATGTTTGTCCATATATTCCCTGACAATCTGCCAACCTATCCATGTTCCAATGTTACCCGGTGATTCAGGGGGCAGTCCAGGTGTTGTGTTACCATCTTGAATGTATTTGCGATATTTGATATACTCATTGTTGTATAGCAAGTCGTGTTTTAAAAAATATTCCCATAAGTCGGCTTCATATTGCTTAACCCATTCCCACTTTTTCTTTTCCCATCCGATAATTATAGTATCGTGATATTGGGGAAGCAACTGTTCAATAACATAAAGGATTTTGCCATTATAGAGCATGTTAGCCAGGAGGTGTGGCATTGGGTCAGGAGGCGGAAAAAGGTCCTCTAATATCACTTTAAGCATATCTGGAACCATATATTCATGTCTGAATTTGCGTATCATATACATAGGCAGGTGCAATGATGGATAATACTTAAAGTTGGAACCGAGGTACATATCCAGTTCCCACGCAAGGATATTACTATCCACAAAGCATTTATAGACAAAAGGAGCTACGTAGGTGTAAATCTGATAATCCGGCATTTGTGGATATATTGCTTTTAGTTTTCGGAGAGCGGAGTGTAATTCATCAACCTTTCCTTTAATGAAGTCACTGGAAAAACTTTCCTTTACTGAGTCATAGAGTTCTTGCATATAAGGGTCCTGGAGAAATAGTTTTTGCAGGTTTAAGATTGCTGTTGTGTCAGTTGGCTTGCCAACCCTGTGTATAATAAAGAAATCTTCGGTCATTCTTGGATGAGCTGGGTAGAGTGAATCAAGTATATAACTAACAAAGGCACTATCCCATGAATGAGAATAAATAGCAGAGTCATACCTGAAAAATGTTATGTTGACTTCCTTCTCTGGGAGCCTTTCCTTGCCACATCCTATTATTATCATCACAGGAACAAAGAACACAACTATTTCCTTTTTCATATTGAAAATTTATGCGAGATGACACAAATAAAACGATATAGAGGCAAGGTTTATGGTAAAGTTCAGGGGGTTTATTTCAGAGCTACTGCTCAAGAGGAAGCGCGCCGTCTGGGACTAACCGGATGGATACACAATGTGGAGGACGGCTCCGTTGAATTTGAAGTTCAAGGACCTGAAGAGGCAGTGAAACAGTTCCTTGAATGGGCTCAGGAAGGTCCACCTGCTGCAAGAGTGGATAATTGGAAAGTAGAAGAAATACCTATTGTTGAAGGAGAAAGGGAGTTTATTATCAGATATTAAATTTTCTGTAATTTTGAGGTATGTTGCGTGTTGTATTAATTTTTCTTGCCTTGGCGATTGGGGCGTGCAAAACAGTTAGTAAAGGGACTGGAGACGCTCAAGAAGATTTCTTTATTAAAAGATTGATGATTCCTGATTACGATTCTCTAAGTGCCTGGTTTAATAATAAGCAAAATAGAGTTGTTTACAATAGGTGGCTTGAAAGACTTAAGAAATATGATACCTCTTTAAGTATTTCACAACTTCATAAATTATATTATGCATGGATATTTCACAAGAAATACAATCCGTACAATCAGGAAGTTATGCAAATTTTTTCACAGGCAAGAATTAAGATAGCTGGTGCCCAAACCGGCGAAGTAGAGTTAATTGAGACAATGGAAAAAGTAGAAGAAGCTTTGAGAATGGACCCGTTTTGTCTCCCTTGTCATTACCTTAATTTTATGGGATTTCATATAATGGGTAGGGAGGACCAAGCACGCAAGGTACAAAAAGTTATTGATAAAATAGCTTTTGTTATAAGACTTTCTGGATTAGGTACTAAGGAAAATCCTCTCAAGGTAATATCTCCTTACCATGCAGATGGGTTCCTCTTTATCAGTGGTTTGAGAGCAAAGAAAAAGGAGGTAGAGGTTGTCAACGATTCTATTTACTTATACATTGTTGACTTAGAGAAACAGAAGGATAGTAAAGTTAAGAGATTAGTGTTTGATATTACTCCTGCTGTTCAATGGCAACAGAAACAGAGAAAACAGAAAAGTAGCGATAACCAAAAAAGTGGTGTATCCAGGGGGCGTTAGTATATTAGTATCCTGTGTTTTAAGAAAATAATAGGGTATGGCATGCAAATTGCTTCTTCCCGCAGAAATAAACAAATAGTAATTATGAAAATGCTAAAGTGGATACTTGGAGTCGCATTGCTCATTTTATGGTGGCAGTGTGCTTCTTACAAAGGACATATCGGAAGGGGCAATTATGATAGAGCAATTGAAATACTGGTCCGCAGAATTCAAAAAGGAAAGTATGGTCCTGATGAAGTCTCTGCCCTTATCAAAGCATTTAATCTCGCACAGGAAAGGGACATACCAAGACTTTCTGCTCTCGAAAGTGTTCCTACAGTGGAAGGAATGGAGGAGAAACTATATCTACTGCAAGCAATTAATTCAAGACAGGATTTGGTGGAAACGGTAATGCCAGTTAAATCAGGGAAGATAGTGGCAGATAGAG
>JAJRPU010000233.1 GCA_024280615.1 Bacteroidota bacterium
AAATTTTAAAAAGAAACCTAGTCCTATAACCGGTTTTATGTCTGTATCTTTGTCTTTAGGGAAAACATTATATATTATACGATAAGGCGACACTCTCTAATATCGTATGGTATTATGTCTATTTTTAAGTCATGTAGATTATTGATTTTCTCATAGGCTTTCCTGTATATTTTATGGAAAACATCCCATATTTGATCACTGAGTTTGCAAAACAGAGTTGCATTTTCTGGTGCGTCGGGCGTCCACAATAGGGGATGGCGTTTTGCTATTAGTGCATCGGGTTTTTTAGATGCATCAGGACTGCCAATAATAAAAGTATTGCCTTTCAGGTGTTCAATAATGTAACTTGCTAAATGAGGAAATCGGTCAATGCCTAATTCAACAGACTTAAATAAATGGTTTTTTAACCAGTTTCTTGCCTTGGGCTCTATGGCTGTATCCAATAATTTAAGTTTGGGTTGTAATTCCAATTTCATGGGTTTCGTTTTTCTCATAAAATAGAAATTTTGAGCAAAATAAAACAAAATGTCCAAAAGATTAGATTATGTTCACTTTTCAATGCCCTGCTGTGTCAAGAGCATTAAGCCATTTATGTATGGGAGTTATATCATAGTACAGTCGTTTAATGTATGATGTATTGGGTTTTAGTATTACCTTAATTATTGCTCTATCTTGCCATTGCTTTGTTTTTCGTTTTTTTTCTGGAAGTGCAAAAAAGAAAAGTATATTATCAATATGCGGCATTGCAATAATGTCAATGGCAAGGGCTGGCTTACGCCCTGTCCCGCTGCTCATAATGGCATTTATCACATTGCTCATTCGTGCAATAGAGATTTCTACGCACACAGAATCGTTTAGTTCATCACAGAGGGTCATATAGAGGAAAAGGGCTTCTAGATTAAATGGGTCAACGGTAAGAATTGAATCCAGAAGGCTTGAAGCGATGCCCAGTTGCCATTGTCGGTTTATGGAATCTGGCTGGAAGATTAGCGATATGGCTGAGTCAAGATAGAGTTCAGCGGGATAGACAGGCAGGTAGCGAGCTGTGTATATATAGCCGTAATATAGCAGTCGGGCATTTTCCAGAGGGAGGGTATCGCCGTAGAGATAATCAAGGAACAGCTGTTCATAGATTTGTATTCCGGAATCTGTTTGAAGCAATGTCCAGATTGAGTCATATTCAGGTTCGGAGATTGGCAAGGTTCCCCTTCCGTAATAGTGTTTGAAAAATCTTCGTTGCATGAGGTCTGTTGGAATTGACCGGCAGGCGGTAAACAAAATGAGAGATATAAAAAGAAATGTTAGTACTTTATTAATCCCTCTCAGGGCTCAATTATTTTAATATGTAATTCCTTGAGTTGTTCTTCCGATATAGGTGCTGGAGCATCCAGCATTGGGTCCCTGCCCGATTTGTTTTTAGGAAATGCTATGACTGACCTAATTGTTTCTTCGCCAAGCATTATCGCGGTGAGCCTGTCAAACCCGAAAGCGATTCCGCCGTGTGGAGGAGTGCCATACTGCAATGCTTCAAGGAAAAAGCCGAATTTTTGATAGGCTTCCTCCTTTGAAAGTCCCAGTAAATCAAAAATTTTCTGTTGCAGGGACTGGTTGTGTATCCTTATTGACCCGCCGGCAATCTCCACGCCATTAATAACAAGGTCATAAGCCTTGGCTTTTACTTTGCCGGGATTTGTGTCAAGTATGGGAATATCTGATTCTTTGGGTGCTGTGAATGGGTGGTGGTTTGGCTCCCAATGGTTTTCTTCTTCATTCCATGACAAGAGAGGGAAGTCAACAACGAACAGGGCTTTGAACCTGTCTTTGGGAATTAAGTTCAACTCTTTGGCTATGTGAAGACGCAATGTCCCAAGTGCTGAAACAATTTTTTCCCACGGACCAGCCATAATTATCAGGGCGTCTCCCGGTCCCACTTTGCTCTTGTTGAATAGTTCTTTTACGGTTTCTTCACCCAGAATCTTAATTATAGGACCTTTTGCTTTTAGTTCATCTTTCCATGTTACGTAAAAGAACCCAGGCACGTCAGCAACCCGCTTGATATATTCTTCCCAATGGTCCCACATTTTCCGTGTTATTGATGAACCGTCCGGAACAGGGAGTGCACCAACATATTCGGAGGTATCAAACACTTTAAAACCAAATCCTTTCACATCTTTTGTTATGTCTGTTATTAGTATACCGAACCTTGTGTCTGGCTTGTCAGTGCCATATTTGTTCATTGCTTCTTCATAAGGCATTCGTTCAAAGGGTTCTAATTCATAGTCCAGCAGCGACTTAAATGCATCGGCAACAAACTGTTCAAAAGTGTTCATAACATCCTGCTGGTCAACAAAGGACATTTCGCAGTCAATCTGAGTGAATTCTGGTTGTCTATCTGCACGGAGGTCCTCATCCCGAAAGCATCTGACAATCTGGAAGTATTTATCAAATCCGCTAATCATAAAAAGTTGCTTAAACAATTGGGGGGATTGTGGTAGTGCGAAGAAATGTCCGGGATATAGTCTTGAGGGTACAACGAAGTCTCTGGCTCCCTCCGGCGTGGACTTAATCAGAAATGGGGTTTCCAGCTCAAGGAATCCTTTTTCTGAAAGCCAGTTTCTTGTGAATTGAAGCAGTCGGTGTCTGAAAATAAGATTTCGTTGCATTGGGGGGCGCCGTAAATCTAAATATCTATACTTTGCCCTAAGGTCTTCACCGCCATCTGTGTGTTCTTCAATAATAAATGGGGGAACCTTGCTTTTGCTCAAGATTTTGAAACTTGCCGCTTTTATTTCTATGTCTCCTGTAGGTATGTTAGGATTTTTATTCTCCCGTTCCCGAACCTCCCCTTCCACTTGTATAACAAACTCACGGTCAATCTCTCTGGCTTGCTCATATAAGTCTTTATCCCACTGTTGATTAAACACCACTTGTGTGATGCCATATCTATCCCAGAGGTCAACGAACACGACTCCCCCAAGGACTCTTACCCGACGTGCCCAGCCAACTAACTTAACATGTTTACCGGCGTCCTTTAATCTCAATTCTCCGCAGGTGTGTGTCCTGTAAGCTGTTTGTGTATTCATGCTTACAAAGGTATGGCACCTTGCTTTCAGAAACTGACATAATTTTATGCACTATAAAGATATGGAGTTAGTTGCAGGAGTTGATGAAGCAGGGAGGGGAGCCATTGCTGGTCCAGTGGTTGCCGCGGCAGTTATATTGCCAGAACTAGAAGATATTCCGACTTTATTGCGAGATAGTAAAAAACTAAGTCCTGAACAACGAGAAAAAATGTATGAATGGATTTGGAAAAATGCCATATCAGTAGGGGTTGGACTGGCTTCCGTTGAAGAGATAAACGAGCACAATATTCTAAATGCCACTTTTATAGCCATGCACAGGGCTATTGAAAAACTAAGACCAAAGCCCACTTTACTCCTTATTGATGGAAACAGGTTTAAGCCCTTTGAAAACATTGAATTCAAGTGCATTGTAAAGGGTGATGGGAAGGAGCCTGTAATTTCCGCCGCTTCCATCGTTGCAAAAGTATTTAGGGACCGTCTTATGATGCAATTGCACAAAGAGTTTCCAATATACGGTTGGGAAAGCAACAAAGGATATCCCACTCCATCGCATAAGTTAGCAGTGGTGAGACATGGCAGAAGCCCTTATCATAGAAGAAACTTTAAGGTTCAGTTTAAATTGCCTTTTTAGTTATAAATTTCTTATTTTTGTAGAAAAAAAATAATGATGAGAAAGTCATCTGTGTGGTTGGGACTCACTAGTTCTTTGATACTTTTGGGGGCGTGTGCTAACCCTGAAAAAGTTATTCCCGGAACATGGACTGTGGTAGAAGCGAAGTTTGACGGGCAAAATGAGTTAAGTATTTCAGATTCTAATCAGAACCCAGATTGTGGCAACGAAACTGCCTCCGCAACAGCTCAAATAACCTCCGCAATCTTTCAATTCAACGAAGATGGTACATACACTAACACAACAACCCTCTCGGTAACATACACTTATAACTCAGACCAATGCCTATCAATTTCACTTCCTATAACAGAAACAGATACAATAAGTGGAACGTGGACACTGCTCGGAAAAGACAAACTTTTATTAAAAACTTCTTCGCAGGAAGCAGAATGTACAATTGTGAAATTGAAGAGGAAAAAGATGATATTATCTTGTCCCTGCATGAAAGATTGCCAATTTGACTTATTGGAAGATGGAGATATTGATTACACACTGAAAGAAACAGAGTTTTCAATGGAAAAGCAGTAAAGGGCTAGTAGTGACTGCCATCTTAACGAATTCATGAAATTATAGTAACCACCAAGTAGGTTTTAGCCTTAGTAAACAATCATAGGTATTGCTCTGCGAGAACCAGTGTGTATATCCACAGCCTGTAGTATATAGCTGCCGTTGGGTATGCTATTTAATGGTATTACAACAGATTGCATCCTATCAAGCGTTTGAGTAAAAGATTTTATTATTTGACCGGATAATGATAGCACATTGAGTTTTATGGTTATTGGTTCCCATGCATATATTACTATTTCCCTGTTTGTCCCTACGTATGAAATATCTGCAGAAATTCCGTCAAACGTTCCTTGTAATGTTATAGTGTTACTATAAACAGGTTGAACTTCATTCTGGTATGCCACAATCCTATAAGTAGCAATACCCATTTCGGTTTCCGGGTAAACAACATAGGTAAATGTGTCTCGTCTGTCAATAGGTATCTCAGCAATTACTTCCATTTTGCCAGTGCGAGGGGAATATCTTTCTATCGCAAATGTTCCTTGAACGTCGTCATTATTGGTTATTATAGTACTCCACTTTAATATGTGCTCTCCAGAGGGTGACACTTTTCCTGACAAATATATAGCTTCTAAAGGCAGAACATTAGCCCAGTTTACTATTTCAAAATTACATTGGTCCCCTGCATAACCATCAACCATTAAAACGTATGTTTGACCAGGTGTTAAACCTGTTGCTGTTACTGTTCCTGAAGAGGCTGTTGCAGGATTCCAGCAATTTGAGACACTAGTAAATGTTGGATTACATAATGTACCTGACACTGAGTATACCTCTGCTTGTATTCCTGAAGAGCATCCTGTTACATTGACAAAATCAAAGGTTACTGTTGAGGAAGGTGCAGTAAAGCAAAACCATTGGTTATTCTCTATGGTCCCACAAAATATGCTTTCTACGCCCCCGGGGTTATCTTCAGTATATGATGTGGTTGAGCCCGGGAGATTAGCAGAGCCAGGTTGTATACACTTACAATTAGGGAATGTGTCATTATTATTTGTACAAGAGAAGGTAACAGTTGTTGCTGGAATTATTTCCCAGTTGAGTGTTCCTACTCCTGTGCCCGTGCATGTTGAGGAACCCCATTTATCAATAACCATGTATACCGTTTGAGTTGCTCCTGTGTTGTTTGTCCAAGAGTGAGTAAAGTTGTCAACATCAGAACAAGTTACTTCTGTTCCTGTACCTGGACATCCATTTATATAAGTGTAACCTACAACATCAAAATTATCGTTAGAAACCCACCATTTTAAGCATGAACCGTCAGGAACATCAATTTGAAAAACTTGATCTGGTCCACAAGCGGAAGTGCACGAAGCATCATAGTTCCCCGAACAAGAATCTATACTAAAGTAAATAGTTCCCGAGGTCCCTGACAAAGGATATGCAGAAGCACAGTCATCGCCGCTTGGGCAGTTAATAATGCTACATCCGTTTTGAATATCTATAGAGAAATTTGAGCAGGTGGGAGAGGGAAAATAGTCTATTAAAAGATAATAGGTTCCCGGGTTAAGAGTTACACAATTAATTGCTGTATTGGATGACCCACTAGTTGCACTGGCTATACAGGTAGGAAACCGCCAATTACCACATCCTGAAGGCTGAGGAACACTATCGGATAAGAACCAACCTATATAACCTGTTCCATCAGTGTTTTGAACAGTTATAGTATATGTGCCGGCAGTTGTTATGTTAAGCTCATATATCAAATCCTCACCACCGTCGTATGAGGAGTTACATGAGTTATTGCCATCAGGAATATCATTGCCTGCTCCACAGGTCGTTCCTGTTTGTGTATAGGGAAACGTATTTACTGCAAAGTCTGGGGTAAACGTGGTAGTAGCAGGTATAATTTCCCAGTTTAAAGTTCCTGTTCCCACATCCGTGCAAGTTGAACTTCCCCATTCGTCAATAACAATATATACTGTTTGAGTTGCTCCGGTGTTGTTAGTCCATTGATGAACAAAAGCATCGTTATCTGAACATGTTACTTCTGTGCCAACACCCGGACAACCATTGATATAAGTATAACCTACAACATCAAAATTATCGTTGGAAACCCACCATTTTAAGCATGAACCGTCAGGAACATCAATTTGAAAAACTTGATCCAGTCCACAAGCGGAAGTGCACGAAGCATCATAATCGCCTGTGCAGCCGTTTAAGTCGAAGTTGAGTGAGCCTGACGTCCCTGTTAGAACATAGGCACTGGCACAATCGTCGGCAGAAGGACAATTAACATAAACCGGGCATGCTGAAGCACCTTGAGGATTGTTATCAAACACTAAGCACCACCCTTCAATTGCACCAGTGGCTCCACCTGCATCATCACACACTTCCAATGTCCATGTTCCATCTGCGTTTTGACCGTTGTTCACTGCTCCCAAGCACCCTTCAGGTTGGTAAGTTCCCGTTGCGGGGTCTGTGCTTCCCCATGCTGTTATTGAAGTGGCAGCATTCGGGTCAAAGCACAGCATTTGAGAGGTTGTGCATCCTGCACCGTAATCAGCACCTGAGCTGCCATTATCAGTAGACAATTCCACTCTTGTACCATCGGGAGCAACAAGATACATATCTATGTCTGAACGCCATGTGTGGGTTATATAAACACAGACCTGAACCAGTCCGAAAGTGTTGTCAATTGTTCCAACGCCTGTAACATTTATAGTTGATGTTGTGGGGGTGGGGCATCCACCGTCTGGAATGGAGGTTCCCGAGGGGCATCCACCGGAACAAACTGTTATTTGAGCATTTAGGACTGTGTTTACTACCAAATTTATTAGAACCAATGCACCCCATTTCGTCAGGGACAATAGCTGCATAGTACCAAGATTTTAATGCTAATGTTACAAAGTTAACAAAATTTTTTTTTGAAACAAATGAGTAAATTTTTGTATGGGTATAGTTAATGATATATTTACTGCATTCCATAGAAATTTAATTATCTTTTGAGGTTGGGTGTTTACAGTTAGCATACTTAACCCCATCGAGTAGCAATATCCTTTTCATTATACAAGATTTTGTTCTTAATCGCACATTTGTTTAAAGTATTTTAATTTTGTCTAAAATAGCATAAGATGAGAGTTGAGCCCAAATTGCTTGAGCATCCCTTTTATCAAGCTTGGACAGAAGGAAAAGTTACAGAAGAGCAGTTAGCAAATTACGCATACGCCTATCAGCAAATAGTAGATAAGGTGCCATATTGGTGGCAGAGGGTGTTAGCCGCAGCTGGAATGCAGGAAAAGTATCAATGGATTGTTGAAGAAGAGAAGGAACATGCTCAGTTGTGGCGTCAATGGAGACAGACCTTGTCTGAGCCCACAGATAAAAAAGACATGAGTGCATTCATAGATTGGATGGATAGCCTTTCACCGGCTGAGCTATTGGGAGCCTTACATGTTTTTGAAATCCAGCAGCCTGAAGTGGCAAAAACTAAAAAGGAAGGCTTAGTTAAGTTCTACGGGTATAACTGGGAAGACCTTTCATTGAACTATTTTGATGAACATATGAAGGAAGAACCACACATTAATGCTGGAAAAGAGTTGATGAAGTATTTTGATATGAAAATGGTGGAGAAGGGTTTCAAAGAAGGAGCCAAAAGATGGTTCGAGACATTGGATGCTTTTATGGCAGAAGAGGCAATGTGCTAATGAGACTCGAGAGGTATTGTACATAGAGCGTTGGCAATCGTTAAGTGGCAAAGTATTTTTCTTTTGGTGTGAACTGCTATGCCTTTTCTTTGTTTAATTTGAAAAAGGGAAGCAATTATTTAAAATGGCTCGTTCTGTTGACAGGAGAATAGGTATTATTTCGCTGGGGTGCGATAAGAATCGTGTTGATTCAGAAAAGCTCGCTGGATTGCTTGTGGGTTCCGGCTTCCAAATAGTTTGGCTTGATGACCCCGAACCAATGAACCTAAAGGCTCTTATTATCAACACTTGTGGATTTATTCAGTCTGCTAAGGAAGAAAGTATAAACACTATCTTGAATGCCGTTGAACTAAAAGAAGAGGGGTATTATCAGAACCTCTATATAATGGGATGTTTGGTGGAACGATATAAACAAATTCTTCCTGAAGAGATACCTGAGGTTGATGGATGGTTTGGTTCCGAAGCCTTTCTGGATGTTCTCAAAACACTTGGTGGCAGATGCGACAAGAAACCAGAAAGAATTCTGTCTTCGCCTCAACATTATGCATATTTAAAAGTTTCTGAAGGGTGCAATCGCAAATGTGCATTCTGTGCCATTCCATTGATGCGAGGAAAATTCCGTTCTAAATCAATTGAAGAGATAGTTGAGGAGGCAAAAACATTGAGTGAGCAAGGGGTCAGGGAATTGGTCTTGGTGGCTCAAGATATGTCAATGTATGGCGCTGACCTATATGGTAAGCCAGCACTTGCTGAACTGGCTCTTAGACTTTCCGAACTGCAAGGAATAGAATGGATTCGTTTTCATTACCTATATCCCAGACCATTTCCGTTTGACCTTGTGAAGCTAATGCATCCTTCTAAAAGCAAAGTGGTTCCGTATGTTGATATGCCTGTCCAACACGGGTCTGATGAGATATTAAGACGGATGCGCCGGGCAACGTCAAGGCAATATCTATTAGACATAATCAAAAAAATGCGGGACATTAATCCAGACGTTGTTTTCAGAACAACATTCATTGTTGGTTTTCCCGGAGAAACAGACAAACATTTTGAAGAATTGCTTTCATTTATTGAATTGACACGTCCCGAGCGTATGGGCGTTTTCCCCTATTCCCATGAGGAAGACACTTATGCATATAAACATTTTCAAGACGACGTCACTGAAGAAATTAAAGAAGCACGAATTTCAAAGGCAATGAGTCTATACAGTGATTTAGTTTCTCAATGGATGAAAACACAGATAGGAAAAAAAGTACCTGTTATTATTGATAGTGTGACTTCTGATTACGCGATGGGTCATAGTTGGTGGGAATCGCCTGATGTGGACCCTTCAGTACTCTTACCACCAGATTCAAATCTTTCCGTGGGTCAACTTGTGGAAGCCACTTTGACTGGGTTCGATTCCCTGGATTGGTTTGCTGAGGTGAA
>JAJRPU010000234.1 GCA_024280615.1 Bacteroidota bacterium
CAACAAGCAACCTGCGATATATTTTTAGCAAGAATGGAGGCAGTCTGGCTACCAGGGGGGCTGTGTCTCACCTCTTCAATCAAAAAGGAGTATTCACAATCCCGATTAAAGACAATCGGATTGAAGACGTTGAAGCTTTTGCTCTTGAGGCAATGGAAGCAGGAGCAGATGACATAGACATAGACAATGATTTCATAACCATCTACACTGCCCGAGAGGACTTCGGAACAATGCAGAAATTCCTTGAATCCCGAAATATTAAAGTTCAGGAGGCTGGATTGCAATACATTCCCACTATCACAACAACATTGCCACTGGAAGAAGCTCAAAAAGTATGGAATCTGATCCAATTGCTTGAAGACGATGACGACGTAAAAGCAGTCTATCACAATCTTGAACTTACTGAAGAACTTGAAAAGGCTATTTCTTAACGATAAATACGTCAATGTTCCAAAAATCATTGGAAGGACTACTGCATAAACAGAGGAAGTATTTTGCTGAAAATGATACTTCTTCTCTTAAGTGGAGGCTAAGGCAACTGGACACTCTCTTTAGGTTAATCAAAGAAAACGAAAGACTTATTGAGGATGCTTTATATGTTGACTTGAGAAAGAGTAGAGCAGAGGCGTGGATGACTGAAATTGGACCAATCTATGATGAAATAACATACTTAAAGCGACGGCTTCCTTATTGGCTCAAACCACAAAAAGGATTTCTTTCACTTATATTCTTCCTATCAACCTACACCATTAAGCCATTGCCCAGAGGGCAAGTTTTGGTCCTGAGCCCTTGGAATTATCCATTTAATTTGACTTTTATACCACTGGCAGGAGCTCTAGCAGCCGGGAACACCGCCATATTAAAGCCTTCCGAAATTTCATCTAGTTCATCCCATATCATTAAAGAGCTGATTGAAAGGTATTTTCCAGAAGAAATAGTTGCAGTGGTTGAGGGAGATGCAAAGGTTGCAGACCATTTAACCAGAATGCCTTTTGACCTTATATTTTTCACGGGCAGTCCGGCAGTGGGAAGGTTCGTGATGCGAAATGCTGCCCATCACTTAGTGCCAGTTGTTCTGGAATTAGGCGGCAAATCACCAGTGTATATAGAACAAGGATTTTCAAGCTGGAAGGTTGCTTCTAAGCGAATAGCGTGGGGAAAATGGTTAAATGCAGGGCAGACCTGCCTCGCACCGGATTATGTGGTTATCCATGAAAGTCAGACAGAAGAATTTATTAGTCATCTTAAAAATGCTATCAAATCAATGTGGGGAGACAACCCAATTGAGAATTCAGATTATCCTAAAATCATTAATCAGAAACATTTTGAAAGGCTAACTGCATATTTAAACGGAGTCAAAATTGCTTATGGAGGCAAAAAAGATACGAAAAAATTGCTAATTGAACCTACAATTGTCATTAATCCGCCGGCTAATCACCCACTTTCCAGAGAAGAAATTTTCGGTCCCATATTGCCCATTTTTACATACAAGTCTGACAATGAGGCTTATGAAATAATATGGCGAAATCCTTATCCCCTTGCCTTCTACCTCTTCGGAAGCAAAAAGAAACTTAACTTTTTTGAAAAACGCTTCCCTGCTGGAGCATACGTCAGAAACGACGTTGTTATTCACGTGGCAGATAGCCAGATTCCTTTCGGAGGAGTAAGAACAAGTGGCATTGGAAAATATCACGGAAAATACTCTTTTGACACATTTTCGCGATATGCACCATCTGTAAACCACCCGTTTGAAACAGATATACCATTCAGATATCCGCCTTATACGGAGAAAAAAATCTCCATAGCAAAGACACTTTGGAATATGATTAGGTCTGTCTTCGGGTAGGAATAATGAATAAATTAAAAAGGGGGACACAACCGGTCCCCCTATCCCTTAAAAAAGTAAGTAAAAGGTTAAAAGGCAATAGGTGGCTAATTATTCACCACCACCGCATTTTCCTGCACCGCACTTACCTTCACCACATTTGCCTTCGCCACACTTACCTTCACCGCATTTGCCACCTTCTTGTGTGGTTGCCGCGGTGTCTGTAGTGGCTTCTTCAACAGTGGCTTCCTCTGTTGCTGTTTCTTCACCTGCCACTTCCTCAACAGCTTCTTCCGCTGCTTGTTCAACCTGTTCAGTAGTGGTTTCCTGTCCTTCTCCTTCGGAACCACCGCTCTGGCAGGCACCAAAGGTCAAACCTGCAACAAGTGCAGCAATGCCCAGGGTTAGATACACCTTCTTCATGTTTCTGTATTTTTTATATCACAAAGTTAAAAAGAAAAAATTTTTTGGAAGGGTGTAATTGACAGAATGCCGATAATTTTGTTGTTTGCTAATATAAATCCCTGAAATTCAGTTTAAACTTAAAAATTGAATAATACAAACAACATCTTTAACAATCACTAATTAAGTCTCATGGTCAATGTTCTAACCTTCCCTGCTTCATTCTTTAGTTGAACCCAGTATATTCCTGGAGCGAAGCTATGAACAATGTTTAATCTGCTTTGCTTTTCAACAGAGCCGTTCCATACCACATTACCCAGAATGTCATAAATAGTAATGTCATAAAGCATGGACGAATAGTTTATGAACGAAAGCATTCCTGCGTGAGAAACTATTCTAAAATCGTCAGAGATAACCCCCAGTTCCCCAACGGAGACATGAGTTACTTCCACTGGAACGGCTTTAAACACCATTGTTCTGACCGTTGCACTGCTATCTCCCGGGTCATACACCACCAGTTCAATGGAAGCGGAATCTATCGGAGTGCCCTGTGGCTTGGTAACAAATACTGAGACGTCTGCCCGTTCGCCACTTTCAAGGACAAGGGTTCCGCCCGCTTGCGTCTCTGAAGAGCAAGTGTTGCCAACACAAACAGTTACATCCCAACCATCAGGAAGGTCCTGATTTATTACCTTCCAGTTAAGGGTTAACATTTTTCCTGTCTGGTTGATAATTTGGTTATCCATAACCACTTCCGGTTCATCAATGGTTGTTTCCATTCTGATTGTGTCTTCCTGAACACTAATCATTGGATTTTGTGCGTTAATGTAAAAGGCTATAAAAAGGATAACACCGCTTCTCAAAATTTTCCACATCCCAATATGTTTTACCCAGTTAAACATTTTCCTGATTTCAAAGATACGACATTTTGTTTATACGCAAAAAGTATGCCATACGTTTAAAATTGATAAATCACTTATTTTGGCATATTTTTACAAGTACTATGCGAATTGGAGCACTGTTCGTTGTCCTGTGTTTATGCAGTTGGGAGCTTGTTGCTCAACCAGTTGTGTCTATTGAGCAGGCTCCTATCCCCGGGTTTTATATGAGGTATGACGTTGATGATGGCATTGATTCGTCAATGATTACACCAGCTTCTTCCGAACCACAAATCTGGGACTTTTCTTCTTATGACAATGTGTTTCAAGACACTTTAAAATTTCTGTATCCGTATCAAACGCCTTATTATGCCTCATTCCCTTATTCCTATTATTCCACCCGGCTGGTCGCCAGAACAGAAACACTATTTATTTTCATTACCCGAACTGTTGACACCAGTATGGGCATACTGCGTGATGAGATAGCGGGGATAGCGGGAAAGGCAATAAATGATTCTTTACGTCTTGCATTGGGGGATTCATTTTATGTAGCAAGGGCTTTTTCAGATAAGAAAAGCGTAATTCTACAATTGCCCATCAGATATGGAGATGAAGTGTTTGACACTGCTGAATACATTATTTATGACTATCAAGACAACACACCAAAAGATATGAAGATTGAAGTGTACAATCACTTTGTTGCTGATGCATGGGGCTGGTTATACACACCTAATAACGATTCTTTCTATGTGCTGAGGGTCTATGAAGAAAGAACCTTTGCTTTTTATATCAAATTCATCACTTGGTCTAAATTGGGTGAATTAGTCATGAAAACATATTCGTTTTTTGACAGCGTTAATCTGGCACCTGTGGGAGTTATCACTATTGATTTATATGGTAAGCCTGACGCATTTAAGTATTATGCTAACATTACTGACACACTAAAGCAAGACACCATCGCTGAACAATATTCCTTTGATTTGTATTTCAACGGTTCTTTCCTGTATGTTCCTGTGCTAAGAGAGGAGGACATTCCAGAAAGGATAACAATTTACTCAATGGATGGCAGAATTCTTGAAGAATTTTATTACACACCCATTGTGCCGGTTCGCTTCAAGGGACTATTGATTGCTGAGACAATGTGGAAAGACCTGATTATCAGGCGTAAGTTCCACGCATATTAAGGGGTATAATGAACTTTTTGTCCAGAGTATCTAACTTTGCTTTAAAAGGTCTATCATGAGCAGTAGGATTCAACTCAATCTTCAAATTATCAAAAGGAATAATTATCCTGAATCACTTCTTCCGGTCTTTAGGATTGTTCATGCTGACACAGTGAATGATAACTCTGATGACTACGTCAAAAAAGCGATATCAGAGAAAGTGTCTGTTATTCCAGTTGGACAAGATTATTGGCTTGCTGTCCTGTATAAGGACAAGAACAACGATGACTTTTATGTAATCAAGGAGGAGGCGAGGAGGCTGGCTTCCAAGGTGGAGTCCCTTGCAGATGAACTGAAGTTGGAAAAAATTGCTATGGTGTTTAATTTGAATGAGTTTGACGAAGAGCAAAAGAAGGAAGTTCAACTAGCTTTTGTGGAAGGTCTTGTGCTCGCTAACTATAGGTTTGTTAAATACAAAAGCAAACCTGAGAAACACCTATCTGCTTTGAAAGAAGTGGTGTTAGGTGGTTTTGTGGCGTCTCAAGATGAATTATCACAATTGCTAAATGTCTTAGAGTCAGTGTATTATGTAAGAGATTTGGTTAATGAGCCACCCAATGTGTTGACTGCAGAGGAAATGGCTAAATCATTTTATGAAACAGGAACAGAGGTTGGAATTAAGGTAACTATATTGAACAAGGAAGAGATAGAGCGGGAGAAAATGGCTGGGTTGCTGGCTGTTAATAGGGGCAGTGCCTTCCCCCCGACCTTTACCATTATGGAATATATGCCTGAAAATGCAATTAATGAAAAACCCATCGTTCTTGTAGGGAAGGGCATAGTGTTTGACACCGGAGGGGTAAGTCTAAAATCTACACCCAATAATATGGACTGGATGAAGATGGACATGGGTGGCGGAGCAACTGTTGCTGGGATAATTGAAGCGATTGCCCGAAACAAATTGCCTTTGAAAGTAATTGCATTGATTCCTGCTACTGACAACAGGCCGGGACCGGCGTCCTATCTGCCAGACGACGTCATTGAATATTCTGACGGAACCACTGTTGAGGTGTTAAACACCGACGCTGAAGGTCGTCTTATCCTTGCTGATGCCCTTATTTACGCCCGTCGCTATGACCCATTGATGGTTATTGATTTTGCTACATTGACAGGTTCCGCTATGAGAGCCACCGGTCCATACGGGGCAGTTATGTTCTCAACCCTTGACAGTGATAAAACACAAAGATTACTACGGGAGGGGTTTGAAACCTATGAACGAATGGTGGAATTCCCACTCTGGGACGAGTATGGTGATGATATTAAGTCTTCTGTGGCGGACATAAAGAACATAGGTGGTCCGTATGCCGGTGCTATCATTGCCGCCAAGTTCCTGCAACACTTTGTTAAATATCCTTGGGTTCACGTTGACATAGCTGGAACTGCCTTCCTTGATAGGAAAATGCACTATTTACCGAAAGGGGGAACTGGCTGGGGAGTCAGAATGCTTTATTCCTTCTTGAAAAAGGAATTTCTTGACAATTAGCGTTGGACGAAGCGAGTTGGTGAAGCCGTCCATGATAGTCAGTGGAGGAGACGTGCTAGGGGTGGGTCCTTACCTCATTGCCTTTGGTTTGCATAAAGGACTATTCCCAGAAAATACATGGATAGTAATCAGTCAGGAAATTGTTGACTATTGGTTCAAAGAGTTATATGGACACGCCTTGCAAATTCCAGATTCTATAAGGATAATAGACGTTCCGTTGGTGAGAGATTGGCAAGAGCCGATACGGGCAGGACGGATTTCTTTTGAGTATTTATCCAAAGCCACTGAGTTGGCTAAGAAATATCTAGTTCCACTATTAACATTGCCTATAAATAAAGAACGCTGGGGTAAAGCAGGCATTTCATTCCCGGGACACACTGAATTTTTCAGACATATATTTCCTTACACGGACCCAATCATGGCAATGAAACACAAGGATTTATTTGTTGTTGCCATTACAGACCACATTCCATTGAAGAAAGTGGTTGAACTGTTAAACCGACAGGATTGGGCGGAATCCAGATTGAGGAACATAATTAGGGAACTACTCAAGTTTAGCCACATAAGAAAAATCGCCATCATCGGCTTGAATCCGCATGCCGGGGAGACGCCATCGCTGGGCACAGAAGAAGCAAATGTATTGAAACCAATCATTAGTAAGTTGAAAGAAGAGTTTACAAGTCTTAGTATTGAAGGACCTTTCCCTGCCGATAGTTTCTGGGGAATGGGCAAATGGAAAAACTTTGACGTTGTTTTAGCACCATATCACGACCAAGCATTTATTCCGTTTAAATTGCTTGTTGAGGGCAAAAGGGGGGTTCATATAACTCTTGGATTGCCGTTCCTAAGGGTTTCGCCAATTCACGGAACCGCTGAGGAAGCAGTAAAAACAAGAAATGTGAATGTTGATTCCTTCGTTGAATGTATTGATTTATTGAGAAAGTACATAACGGAATCAAATATGAGCCAATTACAATGAGTTTAAAAATCACTTTTCTGGGGACAGGTGGTTCACAGGGAATTCCAGTATTAGGTTGCAATTGTCAGGTGTGCCAGTCTAATGATAAGTATGACAAAAGGCTAAGAACTTCGGCGTGGATAGAGGTTGATGGACTGAGTATAATCATAGACACCGGTCCGGATTTCAGATTTCAAGCCCTGAACCATAAGATTCAAAAAGTGGATTATGTTTTGATAACGCATGCTCACAGGGACCACGTTGCAGGATTAGATGAACTGAGAAGTTACTATTTCCTTCAGGGAAAGAAGCCCATTCCAGTATATGCCGATGAGATAGCATGGGAATCTATCAAAAAACAGTTTTATTTTATTTTTGAAAATTCTAGTTATCCGGGTGTTTTAAAAATTGAACAAAACTTACTTGAGCGTTATAAGTCTTTTGTATTGGGAGGAAAGATTGAAGTGGTTCCTTTTGTGGTGTATCATTATATGCTTCCTGTTATGGGATTTCGCATAGGCAAAATGGCATATATGACGGACGTTAGTCGCATTCCACCTGAAAGCATGGAATACTTGAAGGGTCTGGATTTGTTGATTATCAGTGCTTTGCAGAAAGAGTCGCACATTGCCCATTTTACCTTAAATCAGGCTGTTGAGATAGCCCGTAAGGTGGAAGCCAAACAAACAAGAATAGTGCATATTGGACACAGAATGGGACTTCACAGGGAAGTTAACCAGGAATTGCCAGAAAACATAAGGCTGGCATACGATGGTGAAGTGATTGAATTATAACGAAATGAGTCTGTACAACACTGTTTTTTAGGTCACAGAGTTACTGTGTTAAGTTCCCAAATAAGTATTACCCGAGTTACGCACTTTCATTTTAAAGAACATACTGGTATACAGTTAGTTTGTCCTAAATTCAGGGTCTGCTTTTCATTTATGCAGAATTACCCTGTATTACAAAGGTAGATAAAATTTTTTTATCAGTTGCAAAATCACAAGAACTTTTCATAACGTAAAACACCCCAATTTTTGCTGAAAAAC
>JAJRPU010000235.1 GCA_024280615.1 Bacteroidota bacterium
GTCTTTAAGAGGAAGCTTCCGGAAGAGGTTAACATATCTTTTATAATGCGTGTATGCATCATCAAGGTATCCCAATTGGTAATATGTATTAGCCAGCCGATATTCAACGGAAATTTTTTTATCTGGTTCCAGAGAGTGTAGCAATTCTTCTACCGATTTCAAGTTTCTGCGAGCATCATATACCCTTCCCTGTTTGTATAGTTTAAGCGCTTCCTTGAATTTGTTATCTACCACTCGTTGCTCTCGTGAGCATCCTACGATAATCATACCCAATATCACAAGTAAAGAGATTACGCCCAATTTTAATTGCATAAAGCCAGTTTATTTTTTGTGTCAATACTTATACGATAAAGCGAGTGTATAGAGTTTCAACAAGCAAACCTAACATGAAGAGAATACCGAATTTCCTGTTGTGCACAAATGCATAGGCGACGAACCAGAGGGGCCATGCAGTTTCAGGATAATCATCGGGTTTTGTGTCTGGCTTGGGTCCGAGAAAAACTTTTATAGTACTTATAAAGTCTTTCACTGCTAAAAATACGATTAGCATAATTGGAGAGAAGAAGCCTGTAATAACAAGATAAACAGTGGTTATGTATTGCATAGAAATCAAAAGAATTGCTATCCATCTAGCCACTTTTTCGCCCACTAAGACAGGAAACGTTCTGACCCCTTTTGCTCTATCTGCATCAATCTTATCAATATGCTTCCCGAAGAGAACTGAAGTGACGCCCAGGGCATAGGGAAGACTTGCTATTGCAACTTCCCATTTCCATTGACCGGTTATCACATAATAAGTTCCACCAATCATCAACGGTCCCCAGACCAGCAAAACAGCCAGTTCCCCAAGACCAAAGTACTTAAGAGGATATGTGTAAAAAAGCAAAAAGAACAAACCTGCGAGGAAGAGCCATAGAACCCCTTCCCCACGAACATAGATTAGATAAAGTCCTATGAGTGCCCCTATTAACAGCGTTATTATGAAATATGCAAGCAGTTGTTTCAGAGAGAGGAAGCCGTGTTCCAGGGGATGCGGTCCATATTGAGCCCTGAAATAGTTGTTCCTATCTACCCCTTTGAAATAGTCGGTTATGTCGTTCAATATATTATTACTGGCATGAGCCATTATTAGCCCAATGGTTGTTAAAACCCATAGAAACCAGTCAAACTGACCATCTCGCCACGCTAAAATACCCCCTATCGCAGAGGAAAGAAAAGTCATAATGAACACTGCAGACCGTGTAACAACTAACCATCGGGAAATCAGGTCTAAGCCTTTCCATTCTTCTTTTGTCAATCTTGGAATCACTCTCAGAGCCTGAAACCAAAGCCTCACATTCATCATTGTTGAATTTAATGGTGTAGTGATATGTTAAAGAAAAAATCAAGACTATAGATGTCCCAACTGAGAGGTAATGCTGTTAGAAGGAAATAGATAATTAATCTTACGAAGAAATGTTTGGGGTCCCAGTAGGGAGTGATAATGCTTCTGCCTATTGCTTGTAGAATGAAATATGGACTTAGGATAAACAGGGCGAAAGGCTTCGCCAAGCCAATAATTAGCAATATGCCAGCAACCAATTCAATAATGTATCCCAGAATAAATCCCGTCCTAAGAAGAGATTCCTTTATAAAGGAAGGATATAAGGGTCTATAGAATGAAGCCATTTTCCTCGCCCCTATTCTAAAATGCCTGAGCCCTTCTGCAACAAGCCATATACCCAGGACAACCCTTATCGTCAGGTAACCAACAGCATGTAACTCATACATTATTGCTAAGTTAGGATATGTAGGTTTTCCAAGCACGTCAATATATAATAATAATGTTTTGTCTACTCAAATCGTTTAATTTTGTAAAAACAAACGAGATATGAGACTAAGAGTTCTTTATTTACTCACACTATTTGCCATGAACATATATGCCCAAGACCATATTCCGCAAGACGTTTTAGAAGATACGCTCGGAACAGTGGGCAATGAAGTGGTATTAGTAAAAAACTTCGTATCCATATACGATAAAAGTTCTTTTAATGACCCTAACAAATATCAATACCAATCTTTGCGAGAATACTGGGACTTGTATGTTAACTTCAGAAGAAAGGTTCAAGAAGCCAAAGCTCTTGGCTTGGATACCGTATCAGGAGTCAAAAGTGAATATGAGATGTACGCCAATCAATTATCCAACATATACATAAACAATAAGTTAATTAATGATTCATTGGCAAAAGTAGCTTATGAACGAATGTTAAAAAATGTTCACTTGAGCTATATATTGCTTGAGGGAAAGGACCGGGATTCGCTCAGACAGGTGGCAAAGAAAATCCTGCAGGAGGCAGAAGCAGGTAAGCCGTGGAGTCAGCTGGTAAAGAAGTATTCTGCTGACACAACTCGGGAGAGGGGACGCCTTGGTTGGTATAGTGCCTTCCAGTTAATCCCTGCTATTGAAGACGCTGTTTATCATGCTAAGAAAGGTGATGTCTTAGGACCTTTCGTGGTGGGACAAAATCTAATTATTGTAAGAGTTGATTCTTTCAGGAGGAATCCGGGACAAGTCCTGACCGCTCACATTTTTATACCGCATACAAAAATTGGCGAATCAGCAGCAAAGAAATTAATTGAAGAAATATATACCAGACTTGAAAAGGGAGAATCCTTTGAGGACCTTGCACGACAATTCTCTTATGATAGGAGCACTTCTCAAAGAGGAGGACAATACAAATGGTTCTATCCCGGAGAGACAATGCCTGAATATGAAACCGTTGCATTTAGCCTTAACCCAGGTGAAATAACCAAGGAACCAGTCAAGACCCCTAAAGGCTACTACATTATTAAGGTTTTGGACAGGAGAGACGTCCCGTCCTTTGAGGAGTTAGCCCCCATGCTCAAAGAACAGGTCCGAAGAGAAAGAATTAGATTCAAAACAGATGAGAAATTGCTAATGGATAAATATCGCAAGAAACTTGGATTTAAGGAATATCCCAAACGGCTTAAAAAATTGGTTAAGGTTCTTGACGATAGCATCCTGCTAAAAAAACCAGCTACATTACCTTGCAATAAGTTTTCTCTTAAAAAGAAATTATTCGTTCTGTCTGGAGAGACATACAGGCTTTCCGACCTGTGCCAGTTCATTGCTATGAAGTGGAGACCTATGCGGAATAAAACCCTTGAAGAAGCAGTGAAGTCTTACTATAGGATGTTTGTTGATGCAAAAACAAGAGAGGCTCTAAAAGAAAAATTACCTGAGTGGTTCCCTGAATATCAAGCCCTGCTCAAAGAATACTATGATGGCATATTGCTTTTTGAAGTTATGGACAGGATGGTGTGGAAGAAAGCCCTTCAGGATTCAGCAGGTCTTCAAAAGTTCTTTGAAGAAAACAGACAGCGCTATGGCTGGACAAAAAAGGCAGAAGTGATTTATTGGTATGGCGACACAATAGTGTTGAAAGAAGTGGAGAAATATCTGTCGGACCCAAGGTATGCCAAATTGGAACCTGATAGCATTAAAAAGCTGGTTCTTGCTAATCACACAGACAAATCCTTGACATTCGTTAGGTCAACCTTACTACCAGATATGGACAACCTGCCTTTTGACATAGATAAAGTGAAGGATGGACATTTGGTATTGGAGGTTAAGAAAGGAGTTTCGCCACGACTGATATACGTTGAGAAAGTGAGGCCCATTGAATTAGCAGATGTCAAAGGGAAAGTGCTTTCACAGTATCAGCAGCATCTGGAAAACCAGTGGCTATCTAAATTAGCAAAAAAATACCCTGCTACGCTAAATGAGAAAGTTCTTCGCTCTCTGGTTATTGATAATAATAGGTAATTCGTGCGATTATACCGATAGGGCTTCTGTCGGAGCCCCTGATGGAGCGTCCTGCACTGTAATTGCTGAGTTTGAGGACAGGTTGTTGTGTGCTGAGGATGTTCTTCCGGTTCCACCCAATGCTGATTCAGTGGAGTGGTTGCGTCTTCAGGCGAGGCAATGGCTCAACAGGGTTGCTCTGGTGCATTGGGCACGACAGACAAACACTGTTGATTGGAGAGGCATAAGGAGGCGTCTGGAGGACTTGGAGGCATCCCTTGTGGTGGCAAGCCTCATGGATAAGATAGAACCTGCACATCCCACACAGACTGACTTGCAAAATCTATATGAGACCCTTGGCAAGGACTGGCTGCTGGACATAGACCTTTTTAAGATAAATATTGCTGTTGCCAAGTATTCCCGACAGGCACGGGATTCCCTGAGAAGAAACATTTGTTTGCCCGACTTTAAAAATCTATGTGGTAGTTCGCTTATCTCCTGCATAGCTGCGGATTCGTTTGTTACTGAGGAACAGATGAGGAGGCTGTGGGACGGCGAGATAGTAATGAGAGTTGGTTATCCGTTGTTTAGAAGAAACAGAGACACTATAATGGCTTTTTGCATCACGGAAATAAGGCGTGCTGGCGATAAACCCCCGTTCTCTTACGTGAAAGACAGACTTTTCAAAGTGGCTATTGTGCATAAGAAACAGGAGAAGTTAAAGGAATTGTATGAGGAAGCGATGGAATATGCTCGCAAACAAGCCGAATTTGAAATATATGTGCAATGAAGATGTTTATTCTTAGTTGGATATGGCTGTTTGGTTTGTCTATTAGTGCTCAGGTGATAGTTGATAAGATTGTTGCCACTGTTGGCGATGAACCAATTTTATATTCAGATGTGGAATCTTCCTACTGGCAACTGGTCTCCACAATGGATAGTATTCCCATAGACCGTGAGGTGCAATATCAATTGCGATGTATGGTGCTTTATCAACTCATTCAGCAACAAATGCTTGTTTCAGCTGCCTTGGAAGATAGCATTGAGGTTTCGCCACAGGAACTGGAGGGAGAACTGAACCGACGAATGGAATACTTCATCCAAATGCTTGGGTCCAAGGAGAAACTTGAGGAATTCTATGGCAAGAGTATTGAACAAATCAAGGATGAATTGCGAGATGACTTGCGGAAACAAATGCTGGCACAACGCAAACAACAACAGTTAATTGGTGAAGTAACCATTTCCCCTGCCGAAGTGGAAGCATTTTACCATGAATTGAGCAAAGATTCTCTGCCTCTTATTGAAGCACAATATTCAGTGGGAATAATTGTAAAGAAAGTTAAACCGTTGCCATGGCAATGGGAACACGCCCGCCAGAAAGCAGAGGAACTGCTTGAGAAAATCAAGAGCGGACAGTCTTTTGAAAGCGTTGCAATGATTTATTCTGACGATAA
>JAJRPU010000236.1 GCA_024280615.1 Bacteroidota bacterium
CTCCGGGGTGGCTCTCAATCCCCGACCGATGGAATCCAACTCACCCGAACCTATATCATTTTCTGCTCAAGAGATACGGTAAAATATACATTGTTCACAGGTTGGACTGGCAGACCAGTGGCGTAAATGTGTTTGCGAAGGATGCAGAGACCCATAGAATGCTAAACATAGCTTTTGAAAGGAGAAAAGTTGTTAAGGAGTATCATGCTATAGTGGAAGGAACCCCAGAGAAGGAGTCTGACCGTATAGAACTGCCACTTTCCCCTTTAAGCAGTCGGAAGAGAAATGTGTATAAGGTGGACAGGGTTGAAGGGAAGCCAGCAATAACGGAATATGTAGTAGTAAAAAAATGGATTGGATATAGTTTTTTGAAAGTGTTTCCCATCACTGGTCGTCCCCATCAGATCAGGGTTCATATGAAAGCCGTAGGAACTCCTATTGTTGGCGATGTTACTTATGGAGGGCATTATTTGTATCTCTCAAGACTAAAACCATCTTTCAAGCGCAAGAAAGGTCTGGATTATGAAGAGAAACCGATTATAGAGCGTAGTGCCCTGCATGCTTATAGGTTAGTAATTCCAAAGGACGAATCTGTTGAAGAGACCATTGAGTTAACAGCTCCCTATTTCAAAGACATGAAGGTGTCAATTAAGTATCTTGACCTATATCGTCCGTGGGTGGAATAGCAAATAGATTGACTGCATTTTCCGAGGTTGTCTTATCAACTTTTTCAATAGGAATATTTAAAAGTTTTGATATGAATTCTGCAACATATTTCAGGTAAGCACTTTCATTTCTGCGGCCTCGTCGTGGTTGAGGGGCGAGATAAGGGGCATCTGTTTCCAGAATAACGCCATTAAGCCCGATTTTCTTAATGACTTCCTCTCCTAACTTAACCTTAGAGAAAGTGATGACCCCGCCAACGCCTATATAAAATCCCAAGTCAAGTATTTTTTGGGCTTGGTCATAGGTCCCCGTGAAACAATGGAAAACACCCTTTAATCCTTTCTTCGCATATTCAGAAACAATTTCAATTGTTCTGTCTATGGCGTTTCGGGTGTGTAGGCTAACCGGCAAACCTTTTTCCAATGCCCATTCCAATTGTGTTTCCAGAACCTGCTCTTGGATGCTGCGTGGCATTCCGTAATCACGATAGAAATCAAGCCCTATTTCGCCAACAGCTACATATTGCTTTTCATCCAAATAAGTCTTTATGATTGTTAACTGACCCCGCCAGTTGTCTTTGATAGAAAGCGGGTGCAAGCCCATCATTGGATAGAAAAACTCAGGATATAATGACACAGTTTGATGCAAAGGAGCAACAGTTGTTTCGTCTATATTGGGCAATAAAATTTTGGTTATCCCTGCTTGTTTGGCTCGTTGCACGACTTCATCCAAATCATTGGCAAATTCAGGCAGGAACAGATGGGCGTGAGTGTCTATCATATGGTTATTATTATTGGTAAGTGTACATTTTCACTTGCCTCCTCTGACGAAGTCTTCAAGATACTTGAAGTGTTCTGTTAACTTGCCTTCTTTTGCTATGGTTGCCCGTTGAATAATAGGGTGATTTGGATTTTCTATTAGTAATGGGATAACATGAGTGGAAAGGTCTCTACTGAATTCCCTGGTGGCATCACGGGGTAGCTCACCAGGAAGGTTATCTACTGCCATTATATCAATTACATCTTTTGAAAATGGTCGGGTGATAATTTCTTTTTCCGGATGGTATCCATACACAGGATTTTCAATAGTGGTAGCTCTCAACGTTATTGGCACTGACCCCTTTATGTCGCAAGAAACGTCTGCAATAACCTGTATTCTGAACCAGGGTTCTCTGACTTCTTCTTTTGTGAATAATGGAGGCATTGAATAGTCCCAGTTAATGCAATTAATCAGTATATCTGCGGAGGCAAGGAAGTCCCTTATTGCCGATTCATATTCTTTCGGGTAAGTATGGAAGTGATCCCGGTCATACTTACCTGTTTCTTTGTGGCGATATATCTCTGCTTTTGTTAATTGGACATATATTGGTTCTGAAGGTTGGTCTATTTGCAAGAATTTTTCCTGAGATACTTTTTTAAATCCTGCCACTTCCAACAGTTCCATAGCTCCTTTAGCAGAGCGTCCCCGCCCGGTTACTATAACTTTAACAGGAGGCATTTCAAAGTCACTATAGAATTCTTTAAGTTTATCATAAGTTCCCAGCTCATAAGCTCTGGGCATATCATAAACGCCTTGTCTTTTGCCCCAAGCCCACAAACCATTGTGAGCCCCTACTATCCCTGCAAAACGCCCGAAACCAACCAATCTCTTACCTTCATCATCAACCAAATATTCATAATCAATAAGGGTTATCCTACGAATAATTATGTTTCTGAGCAACTCTCTGTTGTGAGCCTGCATCTTGGCAGTATGTGAAAAAAACATATATGTTTTATGATACATTAAATGCGATATATCAACTTCTTTAACTCCTAAAAGGTAATCGCAGTTATTAAGCTCTTCTTTAAGTCTAACAC
>JAJRPU010000237.1 GCA_024280615.1 Bacteroidota bacterium
TTATGGACGGAGGATAAGGAAGGTGAAAGTTAGTTATATTTTTAAATAATATAAAGTTTTGAATATGCAAAGTGCATTTTTAAAAGTGTCAAAGTCGGGTAATCCACCCACTGGCTTATATGATGCCACAACGGTTGATGGATAATTAATTAAGAAGATAACTACTGATGTTTCTTCCGAGTCCAAGAAAGCATAAACAACTCATACAATTCATCATAGGCTTTAATAACTGTATTTACCCATTCAGGAATGTGCTTAATGCAATAGTCATCCATAAAAGGAATAGAAATTTTCTTCTGAGCATTAGATTCCAATCTCTCTAATAACCTATTGTCTTTTTGCCTTTGCCCTGTTTTTGATTGTAGCCATCCGATAAGTGGGCAAAATTCTTCTACAGATACTATAAAAGGATTGAAAATATAAATACGTTTTAATTCATCAAGGGCTTGCTGCCACATATCTTCCCCAGCGAAATGATGCATTTTAGCACAATACTTTTTCATCCATAGAACTAAATCATTAAATGACATATTTTCTCTACGATTCCACTGATAAGCCGAGTGGGAGGTGTTGATAAGTCTATCATACTCTCTTAACTCATATTCAAGGATAAACTTCCACAAATAATAAGCAAGCCGTATTACTCTAAAATTTCTGGTCAGACTTTCCATAACTGGCAGGTGTTTCTCATACGCCTTTTGGAAATTTCCTTCGTAGAAGTGAGTAGCAATAGTGGATATGGTCAACTGAAGCCTGTAAAAAGGATTTATATAACTTAGTTTTCCCAGCAAAATGTAATCTCTGAATTGCATAGGGAAACCCTTATAAAGTGCAATTGATTTTATAGCAAGGAACAAAACAGTTAATATCCTGCTATGTGCAAGCCCCTGACCTGAATCTATTTTTTGGACATATTTAATCAATTCCTCTATCAATAGTGTCAATACTGAAATGGAGCTCTCAATCTCCTCTTCCTTCCTTGGCATCAAATTAGCATAGGGTAGAATAAATGCAAAAGCGAACAGAACCTGTCCTGTTAAAGTCATACCTAAATCTGAAATCATATCCCTCAGTCTGCTACGCAACAAAATATCAAAAAAATAAGGCAGGTGTGACAGTCTTTTAGTAAATGACAAGAATATAGAAGAAGCATAAATGTATTGTAGGGAAGATGATGAAGTATCAACTTCAAACTGTGTCTTCTGATAGATTTCAAAAGCAAGATTCAAAATACGTTTAATGACCTCTCCTCCTTCTCCAGTCATATCTAAATACTGTTGTTCAGTAACAATTTTTATGATTGATCTTTCAATGAATGCTACCGAGCCCATTATTGGCAGTTCATTAACTGATTTTTTCAAAATGTCTGGGATGCTTTCCGTAGGAAGATAGCCGAGATAAACCTGCAAGAATGCACGTTCCAGACGAAGTAAAAAACTTATATTATACCAAGGGAAATCATCAAGCCACTTATCTAATCCAACTTCCTGCTCTACAAACTCTTTCACAGCCTTCCCTACTTCAGAGTTTCGTTCCAGCAGGAAAAAAGCAATAGCGAAACGATAAACCATTAACCTAGAGGGTGACAACATATGAAAAATTATCAGTTGCTGAATTAACCAATTTAGAACTTGTTTGAAAGTGCCCTGTACACTTTCAATAGACTCCCAGTCCCCTTCATAGATTAAGGGCGTTAATACATCTCGGACCTCCGATGGTGCAAAATTTAATTGAGCCTTGATGTAATTTTTTTCAGAGGGAGTCAGAACATTTATGACATCCTTCAAAAACTTGCGCGTTACCCTCTTTTTCATTGTCAAAATGCTTCCAATAATACAAAAATATATCCTAAACATAAGGCAGACATATTCACATTTTTCCCTTATTTCATTTTTTGTGCACAAGCAAACTTTTCAAATAAACAAGATATGTACAATAAGATTTACTACTCTCAGATGTAGGAATAATCCTCCCTAACACTATTTTTGTGCTTGTTTGCTGTACCCTAGGCTGTTACCTTAGCATATAAAACATACAAGACATGAGAAAGGTAAGCACTTTGTTTCTTTTAAGTTGCCTATTAAGTGCTGTAAATGCCCAAAATGTAGGCATTGGGACAACCTCTCCACAAGCAAAACTAGACATTGCTGGCACTACTTCAGATGCATTTCCCCTTTTAAAAGTGGGAATCTCAGGTTCACCAATCCCATACTTTGTCATAAATCAAACTAATGGATATGTAGGTATTGGCAAAGCCAATCCTTCTGAAGCTCTTGATGTTTCAGGAAACATACACTTTTGGGGGGCATTAATGCCAGGAGGGAGTGCAGGCAATCCAGGACAAGTGTTGATGTCGCAAGGTGCAGGTTCAGCTCCCATTTGGGTTGATGCCCCTTCCATTGGGGACAATTGGGGCAGTCAGGTTGCCCAAACTCAAAGTCCTATTATAGGCGATGGAACTACTACAAATCCGATAAGTATTCAATCCGGCACTAATATAGGGGACATATTAGTTTGGAACGGTTCTCAATGGGTCATTCAACAACCGAGTTCCTCAAATGGCATTGCTTCACTTTGCAGTAGTACGTCCATTAACTATATTCAAAAGTGGACAGGCTCTGCTCTTTGCAATAGTCAAATCATTGACGATGGCACTAATGTAGGTATTGGAATAGCCACTCCTGGAAGTAAACTGGACGTAAACGGATATGTCCGCGCAAGAACTGCCTATGGAGATTGGATTGAAATTGGGGGTGATGCTGGAGGAAATGATGTAGAAATTCGTATTGGGGCACCCTCCTCTCGTGATTGGGTTACATTCTGGAATTCAACTACATCCCAAGTTTCAAA
>JAJRPU010000238.1 GCA_024280615.1 Bacteroidota bacterium
AACGACATAGCTACCATTACGAAGGGGGTATGACACATTAACACACTCTGGATGATTAAATGCCGAAAAAACATCCATTGCCACAAGTCCGAACAATATAGTGAATCCGATCATAGCGCCTTTGCCGAACCAATGCACGATACCGAGAGCATTCCAACCAATACGGGTCCAATAGGTTAACTGTTTAAAAATTGCTGCAACTAATAGAATAGTTATAACGTAACGTAAAGGATACCAAAACATTGCCCATGAAGGAACATAAAAAAACACTGGTAAGGCAGTAGTTAGAAAAACGAGCCTAAATAAGATGGTCCAGCGGTCCCTTGCCCGTCTGAAAAGGAAATAGAACCCTAACAATAATGGAATTATCACGTATAACACTATGACCGTTATCACTATGGAATGAGAGTTCATGCAACAGTTTTAATACAAAATAAAGGAATTAGGAATCATCTATGCGAGAAGTGAGAGGATATTTAAGATTTTTGAATGATTTTATCTCAGCCCTAATCTCACCTACTATGATTGGCGAAGCCACCTGCAACACAAGATGATTCTTATCATCTGTTGCCCACACTCGCATCTTAGCACCCTCTTTGAAGATGGTTCCCGCAATTAATGTCGGTTCAAATACAATGGTTCTAAATTTTCCGTGGTCGGTCTTCAGGATTTCCCTCCCTACAAAATACACGGGGATCTTATACAGTCCTTTATCAAGGAAGACTTCAACGACGAACGAATCGCCCGGCTCCAAATTGCTGAAGTCAATAGAACGAACGATATACATTGCTGTCATTACATCGTAAGTGCAAGGATTAATATCAAAAGGTTCAGGCTTAGGTTGTCTGTCCCTACGGGACCAGACCCTGTTCCGCTTGTAGTCAAATTCCAATTCTTCAAGTAGTGTATAGCCTCCTTCATAGACGTCCCGACGGAACTTGTAAGGCTTGAACGTTGCTGTGTCAACCCAACTTTCATAAACATCCCGAACCTTATAGAACCATTCATAACTTTTGTATGTCCTTCCGATACCATAGAAGTGATACACAGGAATGCCGTAGTATTTATCTGTGCGGACATTAAAGGTAACTTCACCTGCAGGAACCCACAACAAGCCCCAATGATAATATACCTTGAAAGTTACCTCTTCCCCGACTTTAAAAGAAACATAATCTATTCCGCATATCATACCATCTTCAGTCCGATTCTTGTAGACCACGAAGGAAGTTAGGATAATAAGAATTGCCAATTGTAATAAGAATTTTCTCATCATTAGTTAAATTTTACGGTTAAATTACGAACATAGTTTATCAAAAAGTGTGCCACCTCTACAACCATAGAACTATTTTACCATTAATCCTTGTTGTTATGAACAAATAATCGTGCAATGAATGGCTACAAGAAGCTTCTTGAAAGAGCCCGTCAATTACACTATCTTCACAGTGCCATTGCCCTTATGGAATGGGACATGGAAACGTATATGCCCACTGGAGGCGCTGATTCACGAGCAGAAGCAATAGCTTTTCTGTCAAGAAGACTCCATGAAAACTTTACTTCTAAGGAAATGGGCGAGCTTATTGAGAATGCCCTTGCGGACACTGGCCTGACAGAGCCTCAAAGAAAGAATGTGCTTATAATGAAAGAAGATTATGAGAAAGCCCAAAAATTGCCCCCTGAATTCGTAGAGGAATTTAGTAGAACAACGTCAAAGGCTTTTGTTATATGGCAAGAGGCAAAACGCAAGAGCGACTTCTCTATGTTCAAACCCTATCTGGCTAAAATAGTTGACTTAAACGTTGAGAAAGCTAACTTGCTGGGTTGGGAAAAACACCCTTACGATGCCCTGCTTTCTGAATACGACAAATCGGCAACCACCGAACTGGTTGAAAATGTTTTCTCAACACTCAAAGAACAATTCGTTGACTTCGTTCAGGAGCTGCTAGACAGGGAAAACATAGACGATTCCTTCCTGAGAAAGTATTACGACAAACAGAAGCAATGGGAGTTCACAGTCTTTGTCCTCAAGAAACTGGGTTATCCATTTGACAAAGGCAGAATGGATTATAGCGAACACCCGTTCACTATCGGAATTAATATTGGCGACGTTAGAATAACCACCAAGGCAAATGAGCACCTGTTGGGAGATATGCTCCTCAGTTCAGTCCACGAAATGGGACACGCTCTATATGACCTTGGTTTGCCCACCGAAGCTCCCGGAACTCCTATGTCTGAAGCAACATCCCTATCAATTCACGAATCTCAATCCAGATTCTGGGAGAACTACATAGCCCGGAGCCTGCCCTTCTGGGAACATTTCTACACTGCCTTGCAAGGTTTCTTCCACGAACAACTTAGCGACATTTCCCTTTGGAAATTCTATCGTGCCCTTAACAAAGTGAGCAGATGCCCGATTAGAATCCAATCAGATGAACTCACTTACCATTTCCACATTATGATTAGGTACGAACTGGAAAAAGCTCTCATTGAGAAGAACCTATCTGTTGATGACCTACCACACGAATGGAACACCAGATATAAAGCCTATCTCGGCATAGATATAAGGAATGATGCAGAAGGGGTCCTGCAAGACGTCCACTGGTCCCACGGAACAATAGGCTACTTCCCAACATATTCACTCGGAACATTCTATGGAGCACAGTTCCTCTTCGCTATGGAAAGAGACATCCCTGAACTATGGCAATTGGTCAGAGAAGGAAACTTCACACCAATACATCAATGGCTACACAAAAACATCTGGTCCCACGGCAGATTGCTCACTTCCGAAGAAATAGCCAAATACGCCACCGGGGAAGGACTCAACGTCCACTATTTTATCCAATACGCTAAGAACAAGTATTTACCCATATACGAGGGAGAGCTGGAAACTGTGTGAAAACGTGTAAACAAGCATACTACCTGACTTACGACCTCAAAATCTGCATGAACCCCGCTACTGGTAAGGGATAGATGCATATTGCTTTGTGCAAGTTACTATGACACATGTGCTAAATGTTTAGTAATATCAAGCATTTTGCAACTGTTGTGCATACAAGATTATTATGAATTATTTAAATCTTCAGTTTCGTACTATTTGGACAATTTGCCCTACTTTTGTGTAAAAGATGAAGCCATGAACAACATAGACCCAGATGCAAAACCAAGATACTTCCTTGAAAATCTTAAGAAAAAATCAGGTAACAATAAGGAATACGGCTATTGGTGGATACCTAAACGATGGTGGAGCAAAAAGAAAAGAAGGTATGTAAAGACGGAGAACCTTTATAAGATGTTGGATGAGTTGGTATCTCTTCTGGGAAGGGAGAGGCTGAAGCGTTATCTAAGCCAGGCATCAGACAAGGGTTACTCGTGGCAATGGGCTATA
>JAJRPU010000239.1 GCA_024280615.1 Bacteroidota bacterium
AATGGTATTGCTCCGAGGAAAGCCGTTGGACACCTGCCTGCTTTGTCCATTAGATAAGTGATCAATGTAGAAGTTGTTGATTTCCCATGTGTTCCGGCAACAGCAATCAGGTCTCCCTTGTTAACTATCTGTGCCAACAGTTCAGCCCGCTTGATTAAGGGAATCCTACGGTCTGCAACCCCTTTCAATAGCGGGTCTTCAAGGGACAGGGCTGGCGTCCACACAACAAGCCCCGGCATCTTCCGGTCAATCAATTCAAGAGCCTCCTGTTCGGAATACACAATTGTCATCCCTTCTCTGACAAGGGTTTCTGTCAATTGAGTCCTTGTCCTGTCATAGCCATAAATAGAATGTCCCTGCGAACTAAGGAATCGTGCCAAAGCACTCATACCTATCCCTCCAATCCCAGCAAAAAATATCTTTTCAGGCAAGGTCATCTCTATACTCTTTAGCCTGTTCAACTATTATTTCAGCAATTTTTTCAGTTGCCTGCGGATTGCCAAACTGCTTTATCCTTTCTGCAAGGATTTGCCTCCTGCTTTCATCAGTCAACAATTCAAGCACTGTCGGAATGAGTTTATCTCTTTCATGTTCCTCAACCATCACTATGGCATCGTGTTGAGCGAGCGACATAGCATTCTTGTGTTGATGGTTATCGGCAACGTTTGGCGACGGAACTATAACTGCCGGCTTCCCTGCAACAGCCAATTCAGACAGGGCACTGGCACCAGCCCTTGAAACAACCACACTGGCAACCCGATAGGCATAATCCATCCTGTCTATAAATTGCCCTTGCCAGAATCTGTCCTTCCACTCCTCCTGATTCCATTTCACTTGTGGGACTTCCTGCTTGCCGGTCTGCCAGATTAATTGATAGCCTTTCTGCAAAATCTTGTCTCCCTCCTCAGCAATGATTTGATTGAAAAATGCCGAGCCCAGACTACCTCCCATAACCAAAACAGTGGGTCTATCTTCCAATCCGAAATATTCCAGTGCCTCAGACCGTGGAATCTTATCATAATTCAAAATGCTTTGTCTAACTGGATTGCCTGTGTAAACATGGTTATACTTCTCCAATTCTTTTGCGGGCAACACAAGGGTTATGACGGATGCTTTAGGTGCTAACAGCCTGACAGCAAGCCCTGGAACAGCATTTTGTTCGTGCAACACAACGGGAATGTTGTTCGCAAAGCGTCCCCACACAACCGGAACGCTCACATAAGCTCCAAGAGAGAAAATAACGTCTGGTTTGAAATCAGAAATAATGTTATAAGCCTGAATTATGCTAACAAACATTTTTATGGGAAGCAAGATATTGTCCCACCATTTGGTTCGTTGCAATCCGCTTATCCAAACGGTCTTAATCGGAAAACCATATTTAGGAACAATTTCTGTTTCCATCCTGTCCTTCACACCGACAAATAGCACCTCAGCATCATACTTATTACGCAGATATTGAGCCACTGCCATAGCAGGAAATATATGCCCTCCTGTTCCACCTGCCGATACCAACACTCTAAGCCGTCTGTCCATCCCCTTCACTTTGTTCAATTACCACTGCACTGGAACCAAGTAACATTCCCAGCATGAAAAATGTGAACAGGATTGATGTCCCCCCCATGCTAATCAATGGCAAGGGCAAGCCTGTCGCGGGAAACAACCCACTCACCACACCAATGTGCAATAACGCTTGAAAAGTGATACTAAGTCCAATACCTAAAATTAAGAGTCCTATGAAACGATTATTCGCTTTCGTAAACAATTTGATGCTTCGCCACATAATAGTGAAATAGAGAATTAGAATGATAATCCCAACTATCAAGCCATATTCTTCAATTATGATGGCATAAACGTAGTCTGAATATGGATGTGGCAGGAAATATCTCTGAACACTTTTCCCTATTCCTCTACCGAAGAGTCCACCATTTGCAATGGCGATTTGTGCCTGCAGAACCTGATAGGACGGCTCCCCTTTGATATAGCGTTCTATCCTGTTTTTCCATGTTTCAGCACGCCCAACCTTCAAGACCATCACAGCACCAATGAACAAAGCAAGGATAAGCCCCACTACAGCCCCAATTCGGATAATGTATTTAAAAGGCAATAGCGAAACAAACAACATAATGAATGTTATGGTTGCCAGCATCAGAGCAGTTGACAGGTCTGCGTAGGCTATAAGCAATATGACCACCGAAGATGGTATAATAACCTTATTCATAAGTTCCTTCAAGGAAAAGGCTTCCTCTGGCTTCTGCCCGTTCCGAAGGGCTTCCTTAACGCGACCTAAGAGGCGAGACAGTTGAGAGGCAAGATAGATGAGCAAAGCCACGTGAGCGAAAGCAGAAGTCTGGAAGGTCAACCCGGTGAATGGAATGACAAGCCAACGACGAGCCTGATTAATAGTTGCACCGTGAACAAGCGTTATCACAAGCAAAACAATAGCTAGCAAAAGAGCTATGTTAGCCGTCTTTCTGAATACATACGGATTTATCCTGTGAACAACATAGGCAACTCCAAAGCCCATCACTAAGAAAATGATATGTTTGAACATATAGGAAGACACTTCGCCACCTTTATATCTGATTCCCAGCACACCGACGGCACTGGCAACAACAAGCATTGAGAACAGAGTAAGAGTAATAATAGAAACCCATAAAGCCCTGTCGCCTCTCAACCTACTAAACAATCCTGTCATCGTTCCCTTTCTTGTTCAACAGTCTCTTTCAATTCTATTACTGTCTTTCTGAATGCCTCTCCACGTTCTGCGTAGTTGTTGAACAGGTCAAAACTGGCACAGGCAGGTGAGAGAAGAACTGTTGTTCCTTCACTGGACAGGTCAAATGCCCTCTTAATGGCTTCTTCCATATTCTCAACGTGATAAACAGGCACAATGCCCTCAAACGCCCTTTTGATAGGCGTGCAATCTTTAGCCAGACATATGATAGCTTTGACTTTTTCCTCAACAAGTGGAACCAATGGCGAGTAGTCGTTTCCCTTGTCCACTCCCCCTGCTATCCATACAATCGGTTTGGGAACTGTTTCCAGGGCATACCATGCCGAGTTGACGTTCGTCGCTTTGGAATCGTTGATGAAGACAATACCATTTATTTCAGTCACTGGCTCCAGCCTGTGCGGCGGTCTTTTGAATGTTCGTATCGCCCCTTTGATTTGGTCTTCTGGGATGTTAGCAATTCGGGCAGTGATGGCGGCAGCCATTGTAGAAGCCGGATGGGCTACGTTCTCAGCCTGTTGGTCTATCTCCATCATCCGTCCAGTTATTGGGTCTCTGTATCTCATGGGTCTCTTATTTGGAAAGAATGGATGTTTTTTAGCGTTAATAGGGAATTTTTTCATCCATTTAAGAATTGTTTGGTCGTTGGCATTAAAGACGAAATGGTCGTTAATTGTTTGGTTCTTGGTTATGTTGAACTTTGATTGGATGTAATCTTCTATTGAAGGGTGCCAATCCAGATGGTCCTTCGCTATGTTGAGCAATATTGCTATGTGTGGTCTGAACCGCTTGGCATATCTCAGTTGGAAACTGCTTACTTCAACGACGTGCCATCGGGAATCACGCTCATATAACTGCCGACAAAAACTCTTCCCTATGTTTCCTGATAGGGCAACGTCATATCCACTCTGCTTAAAAATGTGATAGATCAACGATGCAGTGGTTGTCTTCCCATCTGTTCCTGTAACGGCAATTATTTTGCCTCCTGTGAACCGGAAGCCAAACTCTATGTCCGAAATTACTGGTATATTGCGATTTTCTAATTCTTTAATGATATTGGCGGATGGTGGTATCCCTGGGCTCTTAACAACTTCTCTGGTTTGGAAAACCTTTTCCGTATGTCCCCCTTCCTCATATTCAATGCCCAACTGGTCAAATAATTTCTTTGTTTCGTTGTCTATAGTGCTCTGTTCCGAAACAAATACACTATACCTGTTTTTGGCGGCTAACAGAGCGGTTCCAAAGCCGCTCTCCCCGGAACCCAATATGACCACGTCGTATCTCATCGCAACTTAAGTGTTATAAGGGTTAGTGCCGCCAGAAAAAGGCTAATTATCCAAAATCTCACTACTATTTTGTTTTCATGCCAGCCCTTTTTCTGGAAGTGATGATGGATTGGTGCCATTAGAAAGATTCTCCTGCCCTGTCCGTATCTGCGCTTAGTCCATTTGAAATATGCAACTTGGATAATCACAGACAATGCCTCTATCAAGAAAACCCCACATAGCAACGGCAATAACAATTCCTTTCGCAAAACCACTGCAAGGGTTCCGATGACAGACCCGAGCATTAAGCTCCCCGTGTCCCCCATAAACACAGAAGCAGGATAGGCATTATACCACAGGAATCCGATTGCGGAACCCACTATGGCAGCAGTGAAAATGGTTACCTCAGCAATGTCAGGGATATACATAATGTTTAGATAATCAGCCAGTAGGATGTGTCCCGAGACGTAAGCAAACACAGCAAGGGTTGACAGGACTATAGCCGAAATGCCTGCCGCCAAACCATCCAACCCATCAGTTAGGTTAGCAGCATTTGAAACAGCAGTGTTTATGAAGATTACCACTATTGTAAACACAATCCACGTCAGGGACACTGGAATCCCGATAGCCTTCGCTATCCACTCATACCTAAACTCATTGTTTTTAACAAACGGTATGGTAGTAGAAAATTCCTTGGCATCGTAATACCTATATGTATTGCTATCCTGCGTGGAATTTTGTTGATATACTTGCAACGGCTCATCAATGAAATATCTAACTCTGACGTCTGGATGAAAAGCGAGAGTTAAGCCGATGAGTAGTCCCAGTCCGACCTGTGCCATAATCTTAAATTTTCCGCGCAAGCCCCCTTTGTCCTTCAATTTCACTTTAATGTAATCATCCACAAAACCCCACAGTCCCATCCACAACGTCGCTATTACAAGCAGCCACACATAGACATTGTCCCACTTAGCGAGCAATAGGGTTGGCACTACTGTTCCAGCAATTAGCATTAAACCTCCCATTGTGGGGGTCTGTGCCTTCCGTTGTTGCTCAGGCAGGTCCAAGTCCCTTTGTGGGTCAGTTATTTGCCATTGTTTCAGCCAAGCAATGATATACTTACCAAGCCACATAGTGATAACAAGGGCTATTATAATGGACATAAGAGCCCTGAAAGATATAAAGTGGAAGACTCCAGCCCCTGGAACGTCAAACTCCCTGTCCAGATATGTGAATATGTAATATAGCATCTATGAATGTTTTGCCAGTTTGCGTTCTTTCAGTGCCTTAGCCACTTCCTCAAAGTCAGAAAAGGGAATCCGTTTTCCCCGTATTTCTTGGTATTCTTCATGTCCTTTCCCCGCAATGACTATTATGTCTCCCTGATGAGCCATTGCCACAGCGGTTCTAATCGCTTCCCTACGGTCGGGAATGGATAGTGTTTTTCTACGATAGATAGCATTTAAGTCGGTGAGCATGTCTCGGATAATGTCCTGAGGGTCTTCACTACGTGGGTTGTCAGAAGTAATTATTGCAATGTCTGCGAGTTGAGCCCCTATCCTGCCCAACAGCGGTCTTTTCTCCTTGTCCCTGTCTCCGCCCGCCCCAAAGACAAGAATTATTTTCTGCTCTGGAATCCTAACCTGTATTATAGTTTCAAGCAGTTTTTTTAGTGCATCTGGTGTGTGGGCATAGTCAATTACTGCTGTGATTCCAGCTTCTTTGATTATGTTCATTCTACCTTTTGGTGCAGGAACCCTTGAAAGAGCCTGTAAAATGGCTTCATCATCAAAATCGGTGCTTAGCTTCAAAACCCCGTATGCCGCAAGAAAATTATAGACGTTAAATATTCCGGGAAGCAAAATATGAATACTTCTGCCTTCAATGTCAATATGTGTTCCGAGGATGTCCATTTCCAGTATTTTACAGGTGAAGTCGGCAGCCCTCCTGATTCCATAGGTGTAAACCTTTGCTTTGGTTGATGCAATCATTTGCTTGTGATAGCGGTCATCAACATTCACAAGTGCCCATGCATCATCAGAAAGCATATCAAACAGTTTCTTTTTGGCATTGATATAATTCTGCATTGTTTGGTGATAATCCAGATGGTCATGGCTTATGTTAGTGAAGATTGCCCCTGAGAACCTTATTGCCGAGACCCGCTCTTGCTCCAACGCATGACTGCTCACTTCCATAAAAACATGGGACACTCCGGCATCTGCCATCCTGCGAAGAACATTGAAAAGCGTAATAGGGTCTGGTGTGGTGTGTGTGGCTTCCTCAAATTCGTCATTCCATTCATATCCAATGGTGCCTATGCGTCCAGCATTAAGCCTCAATGATTTAGAACCTTTATACAGCAGATGGACAACTGTTGTTTTACCGTTTGTTCCTGTTACGCCAACAATATTTAATTCCTCATCTGGTTTGTCATAATAATTTTTGGCAATAAATGAAGCGGCACGTCGGGAATTATCAACTTGAATCCAAAACACTCGTTCAGGAACTTGCCCCTGCGGTTCCCTCTCAGAAATTATAACCCTTGCTCCCTTCTGGATAGCGTCTGGAATAAAGTTGTGTCCGTCAACTGATGTGCCTTTGATAGCTATAAACATAGAGTTTTCCTTGCACTGTCTGGAATCCATACATATATGGCTAACTGTGGCAACTGGCTCTCCATATTTGCCTACAACCCTGACTCCTTCTAATAATTGATTCACTTCTTTCATCGCAGGATTATTTTAGCCACTGAATAGTTATCCACTGGTTTCCCGGGTTCCGGATGTTGCCACACAACAAGTCCCCCAGATAGATTACCCTCCACAACAACCTTTAAGCCCACTGTATTGAGTAAAAAGATTGCGTCAGTGAGTGCCAACCCTCTAACGTCAGGAACTATGTTTGGATTGACGGCATCTATTGACAGTGCGGAATCTGTTTTGACAGCTATCCACTTTCCTTCCACTGAAGGGAACTCAGCCCATTCAAGCAATTTGCTCACTTCATCGCCATATCCCCCCGCTATCAAAGGAATCTTCCTCCTCGTGTCCTTTTTCAATACTGCCATGGCATCCACAATGGGATATTCAGCGTTGTATCTGGCTATTAGCCTGTCTGCTATCTTTCGGACTGCTGGTGCCGCCACTTGGCTTCCGTAATAGCCTCGTCTGGGCTTGTTAACCACAACAATAACGCTATAGATAGGGTTGTCAGCGGGAAAGAATGCAACAAAACTGGATTGATAAACCTTCTTATATCCGCTTTTGTCTTCTGCGATAAGAGCAGTGCCTGTCTTACCAGCAATTGGGAAATAAGGGTTTTTGATGTGCTTTGCAGTGCCCCTCTCTACGACCTCTTTCAGTGCTTCAATTGCTTTTTCTATACTTTCTGAAGACGCTATATCATCAATCAAGACCTCTGGTTCAAACTCCTTGACAACCATTCCTTCCTTTGCAATAGCGGAAACCAGAATTGGCTTCATTATTTTCCCTCCGTTAGCAACGCCATTATAGAAGGTTAAGGTTTGCAATGGTGTCAACTTGACTTCGTAGCCCACAGCCATCCATGGCAAGGTTGTTCCGCTCCACGTTGGGTCATTGACGTTTTTGATGATAGGTTCGGGTTCTCCAAGGATGGTAACGCCTGTTTTCTTTGTTAAGCCGAACCTTTTAAGATATGATATGAATTGTTGTGGCTCGTCGCCAAATTCCTTATATATAAGCCTGCTAATTCCGACGTTTGAGGACTGTGCAATGGCTTCTTTCAGTGTGATAATGCCTTTTTTCACTCCCGGTGCGTCTTTCATTAATCTATTGTAGAACTTGTATGTACCGTTGAAGACGTTTACTGTGTCATCAAGGGAATAGCCCTGTTCCAAGAGTGCGAGCAATGAAGCCAATTTGAATGTTGAGCCGGGTTCATTCCTTTCTCCAACGCAATAGTTGTATAGTTCCCAATATGAACCATCTTCTGTCCTGCCCAGATTAGCCATTGCCCTTATCTTCCCGGTGGTTACTTCCATAACTATAGCACAGCCGTGGTCGGCATCATGCTTCTGAAGGGTTTGTAGAAGGATGTCTTCAACGATGTCTTGAATGTTTGGGTCTATTGTAGTGATTATGTCATAGCCATTTTCGGGATGTTCAAGTTCTCTAAAAGGAATCCATGTTCCACCGGGAATCAACTGCATTATTTCTTTACCCGGCTTTCCTCTTAGATACTTGTCAAAATATCCTTCAATTCCAACCGGTGGAATGCCATCTCTAACATAACCAAGTGTTCTGTGGGCAAGTATCCCGAATGGGTAGAAACGCTTGTTTTGTGTGATAACTATCATTCCGCCTTTATATCTGCCTCTGCGAAGGATTGGGCATTGCTTCAATTGTTTGAGTTGCAAAAAGTCAAGTTTCTTCCCAATAAGGACATATCTATTGCCTTTTCTGCGAGCCTGTTCAAGCCTTTGCTTTATGCGAACAGGGTCTTCATTCGTTACTGATGCTATGCATAGGGCGAGCGAATCCAGTTTTGAATAGAACAATTCTTGAGAGATGCCTTCCGCCAACGGGTCCATACGGACTTCAAACCGAGGGATTGACGCCACAAGTAGAGAGCCATCCTCTGAGTAAATGTTTCCACGCTCTGGTTCTACAACCTTTTCCTTGAAATAGACCTTTTGGGCTTTCTGACGCAACTCATCGCCTTTAATTAAGGTTATATCAATTAGTTTCCATATTATAGCAAGGGACAGCAATATCAGAAACGCGTTCACAATTATCACTCTTCTATAAATGAGCCGTTTCAATGTGGATGCCTGTTCCATCTTGCTTATTCAATTACCAATGGTGGTTTCCTTTGTGGCTTAATTCCTGTTTGTTGAACTCTGTGAGCAATTGTTGATTCTTTGCTTTGTTGCATCCATCTGGACAATGTTGTCAGGTATTCCCATCTTTTTTCTTGTAACTGAATTCTTTTCTTTTGCAGAAGGGCAAGTTTCTGAACTGTTTCATGCACAACCCAAATCCTGATAAGCAAAAGGACTCCGAGGAATAATAGGAATGGTGCATAGGCAAATCCAAGCCTTTCCAACCTCTTAACAAGGACTCTCATTATTTTATCTTTTCGGCTATTCTTAGTTTAGCACTCCTTGCCCTCCTGTTGTTTTTGATTTCTTCCCTTGTAGGTATTATGGGCGATTCGTCCAGCTCCTTTAATTTCTCCGAGTTGGCAAAGAATTGTTTTACTATCCTGTCCTCCAATGAGTGGAACGTAATGATTAAAAGTCTTCCGCCCGGTGAGAGAACCTCTTCTGATTGCTTTAACAAATCCCTAAGGGCATTAAGTTCATCATTAACAGCTATTCGCAAAGCCTGGAAGAGCCTTGAATAGAAGCGATTTGGGTTCCCTCTGGCAAACCGTTTTGTTACGGCTACGAGGTCTGCACTGGACACAATAGGTTGTTTCCGACGAGCCTCAACGATTGCCGTGGCGATAGCCTTGGCAGGCTCCAATTCTCCATATTCAGACAGAATCTCAGCCAGTTGGTCAATGGAATACTTTCTAATTATGTCCTGTGCCTTGACAGACAGGTCTTTATCCATTCGTAGGTCAAGCGGTGCAGGTGTCCTGTAGGTGAATCCTTGAGAAGCGATGTCTAATTGCGGTGAAGAAACCCCTAGGTCCGCAAGGATTCCGTCAACGGGAATCAGTCCAAGGAAATCAAGCCAATTTTTTAAGTATCGGAAGTTGCTTTTTACGAATGTGAATCGGTCATCGTCAAAGAGGTGTTGTTCGGCAATCGGTGATACGTCAAAAGCCACGAGCATTCCTTCCTGCCCAAGCCTCTCAAGAATCATACGGGAATGCCCTCCCAAGCCATAGGTTGCATCTACATACGTGCCATCAGGCTTAATGTTCATATATTCAATTACCTCTTTTGCTAACACTGGCTTATGTTCCATCTTCATTTGATTTTGCCATTACCTCTTCGGCGAGTTTAGCCAGTTCATCAGCAGGAATGTTAAGGGCTTGTTCATATCTGTCTGGTGACCAAACTTCTATTTGTCCGAAGTGTGCAAACAGAACTGCTTCATTTGTTATGCCTGCATAATCAAGCAAATGTTTGGGAATAAGGATTCTCTGCATTTTGTCTGGTTGAACAACCGTTGCTCCACGAAAGAAATTCCTAATAAACATGCGATGTTTCTGAGAGAAGGGATTAGTGTTTTCTTTGATTTGTTGGACAAGTCTGTTCCATTCGTCATAAGGATATACAGTCAAACATTGTTCAAAACCTCTGTTAACGACGAAGCGAGGGTCTGCACCCTCTGGAAGTTGGCGTAACAGAGCCACAGGAAGGGTAAGACGACCCTTAGAATCCAACTTAACCCTATATTCTCCTATCAAGTTCACGGTATAATAATTTTCCTGTGGCAATACAAAGATAAGGCATTTTTACCACATGTTACCACAATATACCACAATATACCACCAACCTATCTAACTCACTGATTCACAAAGACATTTGTGCTTCTTAATGACCATGCATCCTTCCTAACCTCTTTTTTGTAGCGTTCCATCTTAATGCTCAGAGTTAGCTTGTTGTGAGCCGTGTCTACGGCTACCCTCCATCTCCCTTTGCTTTTGAGAATTGTAGCGGAAGCATATCCCTGTTTGTGCAGTTTGTCAACGTGTTTCTGAGCGGAAGGGGAATCTGGATATGACCCAACAATGATGTAATAAACAAACTCTGGTTCTGTTAATGATTGTTGCTTGGATATCTGCTTAATTGCCTTTGCAGTGTCTTCATTTAGGGGTTTTGAAGCGAGCGAGTCATGTTGCCCGATAGAGTCTGTATGTAAGGAATCTGATTTAAGTGCAAGGGAATCTGCGATAGAGTCTGCCACAAGCGAATCCATAATTGCATCAAGGGAATCTTCCATTTGCTGAAGCATAATGTTGATCATTGAATCCACGAATTCTGGGTTAAGGGAAGGCGAGTCAACTTTGGGCTTTTCAAAGCCAAGCAACACTTTCCAAGAAGTGTTATAATTCCTGAATTGCCAAGCAAGAAGTCCGACGAGGACAAGCAGAATCAGGAATAAAAATGCTTTGAACCAAGGGAATCGTGAGCGAGTGGCTTTAACCACTGGCAACTCCTTAGCTTGGGGCAAGAACACTTGTTCAATGGTAATCAATGGGGTTTCCTGAACAAATTCAATATTTTTTCCTGTTTTTCGTAGACGTCCTATTGAGCCGACGGATATAGGTTCTTTATGAATTTGCTTAAGAACTTCGTTTATTTCCTGTTCAATTATTTTCTTAGCGGTTTCTACGCCGATGCCTCCCTTCGCCAACACCTTGATTAGCTCAGGGGAAGTTTCGACATTTGGGTCATAGTCAAATTGCACGATAATTTGTCCGCCTTTCCGGACAGGTTGAAAGGAACCCAGTCCATTGATAGATACTGTCTTTTCTTGCTTCAATAAAAATTCCAGTGCAGTAAATGTTACTTTCATATCAGAAAGATAAGGCAAGTCCACCAATCACTCGCGTTCCAAATGCCTTGAAGGGATACCAAGTGTAATACTTGCCATAGATAAAGTTTTCCAGTTTCAGATATATGCCACCATTCTCAAAGACTTTGATATCTGCTTTAAAAAGTGAAGTGAATGCAATTGGGTCAATTATTAGTTTCCCAGCGGGGTCGTAACCGAGATAGCGTTGTCCGAGGACTTTCAACTCAGTGGAAATGGCGAGCCATTGAGGAATTGGCTCCGTGGAAGCGAGGAACGAAACTGTCCATCTGGGATGAGAGAAGGGCAGTGTGTCACTCATACGATAGTCAAAATACTCACCTTTGATTTCAAAGTAGTTATATGAAGTCCATTGATAGGTTGCTTTGACGGCGAAGTTTAGCACGTCTGATTTTGAGTCATATATAATTTTTTGCTTTAATTGGTTGTCCACATAAGTCCAGTGCCATGTTCGGAAATTTCTGTATCGTCTGAAAGTGAATGTTCCTTCCAGTTTGAGTGCGTCCAATGGGAAGAATCTGAGTGAAGCGATGCTTGTGATGTAATCGGTTGGTTTAAGGGACATGTTGATGTCAAAATAGGGGTTTTCAAGGAAGAGGTCTTCCAGAGCGTTTGGTTCAACGGCACCGCCGAAATAGGCATAGTAAGAAAGCCGGTCGTTAATAAGGATTTGTTCGCTATAAATGTCAGGGATTAGATATACCGTGTCACCAATCACTGGTTTTATTCCCACGTGCAGAATGATGCCCTTTCTTCCTCTGAATTCGTAGTATGGATTGATTTGCCAAAATACTCTCTGTTGTCTTGGGACACCGACTAGGAAATCAAAGTATGTTCCCAAGCCGAAGTAGTGTCCTTTATTGATGTGTCTAATTCCACGGGCACCGAGTTGAGCCCTGAACTCTGTTTTCTGAGAAGCAAACAGGCTTATTCTGGCGGGCATCTGCAGGGTTGTCCAAGAAAGTGGGATTGAAGCTCTTGCCGAGGCGTCCCACCTGTGCACTAACGGTCGCTTGACGAATTGGGATGTTTGGATTGTGTCACCCAGGGCTTTAATGAAAGTTGTGTCGTAGGGATATGGCACATAATGGGCTATGTAATTAGTTCGTGTCCACAGGTCAGCGGAAGCAAATAAGTTTTGGAAGTAGTGTCCGCCAGAGATTCTAAACTGAGTGTTTTTCTGTAAGGGATAATCTTTACCGGAGACGGAGGAGAGTGCTACTTCTGCAAACCAGTATTCATCACCTTTTCGGGGAGTTGCTATTCCAGCAAGGATTTCATAGGACGAGAGGTTTCCGAATCCAGCTAGAGCATAGAAAGTTTTTTCCTTGGGCAGTTTCTCACGGGGGGCACGCAACGGCGGTAAAGTATCTGGTCTGAAATCTATTTTCATATCATGTTCAGCCTGTCTGTATCGGGCATCTACCGGCGGGGGTTTTATAGGCGTTAATCTTGGACTGAACGATAGGCGTTTTGATTCAGCAACCCAAGGTCTGTATTCCTTTACTATGTCCACTTGAACACCTGGGATAGTATCTTCTTGTTGGGCATATATAGGGATAAGTAACGGCAAGAAAAAGCTAACCAACAGGTTTATTAACCAACTTTTCTGTTTAGCCTTCATCTATGGGTATTTCCGTTTCCTGTTCAATGTTTTGTTGTTCCTGTTGTTCAATTTGTTGGAGGTAGAAGCGAGCCTCTTGCTTGAGGTCTTCGCCGGGATAGTTATCAATAATGCTTTGCAGGGTTGCCTTAGCTTGCGGGATGTTGCCCTGTTCGGCAAAGATTCTTCCCAGTAGTATGAACGACTTGGCTATCCAGTAGTCGCTTGCCGGAACGTGGTTGATTAATTCATAGGCTTTGTCGTATGCTTCATCTAATTCACCTTTTCGGAACAGAATTTCTGCAATCATATATCTGGCTTCAATGCCGGGTTCCATCTCTGTCTGGTCAGCAACAAATTGATAGTAGTAAAGGGCACTGTCCAATTCATCTTTATGCATAAATGATTTAGCGAGCACGTAGGAAGCAAGGACTTTATCGTCTGAAATGGCAGCGGAATGTTTAAGAAGGGTTCTGGCGACAAGTATCGCCGAATCAGGATTGTGATTTATTGGGGCTACTTCCACTGCTTTCCTTAACAACTGCATAAACTTCTCTTCATCAGAAGCCACTGAGAGGGCATTAACAAGGAGATGGAAGGCTTTCAATGAATCGCCGACACCCAAGGCAGCATCTGCAGCATTAATCAAACTGATTGAATAGTATGGATTGGGGTTTCTGGATATAAGGAATTCATAATCTTTCAAAGCATCGCTATACCTGCCGAGTTTCCTAAGGCACTCAGCCCGATAGAACCGAGCAGTGAGGAAATATCTGCCATTAGGGAATTGTTGTAGGTATCTATCAAGTGCGTCCACTGCTTGGTCGCATCTGTCTTGACTGACCAGCCAATCAGCCTGTTCAAACAATAAACTTTCCTTGCTTGTGGTATCCATCTTTCCTTTGCCAGGAATTTTTTCAATGAATGCCATATATCCTTCAGGGTTATTCCAGTGGAAATAAATGTCTTTCACTATGGCGAGTGCGGGTTGTGCTTCCGGAGCATCAGGGAAATTAAGGAGTAGTTGTTCCATGTGATGGAGGGAAGAGTCGTAATTACCCAATTGATAGTAGATTAGCCCGAGATGAGCGAGGGCAGAAGGATATCTCTTATGAGAAGGATACTTAAGCACCTTATAGAAAAACTTTTTAGCGAGGGAATAGTTACCCATGTCAAAGGCGTCTTTGGCGAGTTGATAGGCGGCTTCTGGAGCATAGGGGCTTTCCGGGTATTCATCCAATAGTCTGGTAAGAGCGTTAAATTTCTTTTCTGGCATATCTTCCTTTCCGGCAATGATGCCATATTGAAGGAGTGCGTAGTCTTTCGGTAGTGGTCCTTCCCGAACATAATTTTCAAATGTTTTCAATGCAGGCTTCCATTTCTTTTGAAGGAGGAGAACGTCGCCAAGCCTCAGCCACGCATCCCTTAAAACCTTCTGCTCATCGGACCCAAGGATTCTCTTTCTAAACAGAGATACAGATTGCTCAAAATGGGACTCTGCACCCACCAGATTATCGTGTTCATAATAAGTGTATGCAATGTTGTAGTGGGCGTTTGCACGGGTTGCAGGGAAGGACAATGTGTCCTTGGTCAACTTAGCCAATTGGATAAAAGTTGTCCAGTAGTCCCTTGCCAGACTATAATTGTTTTGTTTATATGCCAGTTCGCCAAGCCAATAATAAGCCAGTGCTTTAAGCCTTATGTTAGTGGATTGAGTAAGGTTTTGTAAGAGGCGAGCTGCTTCCTTTTGTTTCCCTTCTGTGATAAGTTGCATAGCGTAATTAAAGGCAACTTGTTCATATATCCGTTCTAACTGAGGGTTCCCAGCTTTCACCTGTTCAAGAAGTGCAATAGCCTGTTGATAATCGCCAGTGTGTAGCAGAATAAGAGGCAGGAGCCGTTTTAATTCTGTCAGTTCCTTATAGTTTGGTTTAAGTGAATCAAGGTAATACGCCAAAACTTTGACTGCCTCGTTGTATTGTTTAAGATTAATGAGTGCTTGGAGAAGGTCATAAGAAGCGTCCTTAGCAATCTGTTTGTTTTGTCCTTTTTGTGCTTTGCGTAGCCAGATAATCGCTTTTTCAGGTTGGTCAGTAGCTATGTAGCATTGTCCGATATAGTAAGCGGCATACTGAGCTATAGTGTCATTTTTATCAGTTACAGGACCCAGATATTCCTCTGCTTCCTTGCATTTTTTGGCTTTGTAGGCTAGGAATCCGGCAACGAGCGATTCATAGGGAGCCATCCGTTTAAGATATTTCACATATTCGGATAGATACACAAGTCCTGAATCGGGCTTATTGCTAAGCAGGTAGGCATAAGCGAGCAATCTGTTCGTTTCCCGTCTGAAGAGATGATGAATACCCTTTCGGTTCGCCAAGGGACGTGCATAAGATATGAATTCTGAAAAGTTCCGTTGTTTATAGCCTTGAATGAATTTTATCTGTCCTATGTAGAAGGGAACATATTTAGAAAGTCGTGGGTCATTATTAAGTTCTGAGAAGTAGTATAGTGCCTCTTTGTATTTGCCTTGCAAATAGGCTATATAGCCGAGGTAGAACGTTGCAAGAGGATAATACTCTTTGTTTGCAGGAAATTTCTCATATATGTGATATAGCCATTGCCAAGCGGAACCGAAGTTTTTGAGTTTAAAATAGGAATATCCCATTTTGAAATAGTATTCCGGCAAGAGGTCATAAGGGAGGAACCGAGGGTTGAGTTGTTCAAAATACCTAATTGCTTCTGCCCATTGTCTTTTGTAGTAATACACGTCTCCGGCATAGAAATGTGCTGAGGCGTGCAACGGCGGGTCCTCTGAATAGGTTTGGGAGAAGTTGAGGAAGTCGGCTATAGTAATGGTTTGACTATGCCTAATGCTGTGTGCAGATTTTAACACGTCTCGTCTGTAAATAGGACAATATGGGGGAGGTTGTTCCAGTTCGCAGGGCTCAAGGACGAAAGGCATGTCCGCCAAATGGCGATAGAACACCTGCATTAATTCCCAAGATTCAATGTCATCAAAAGATGAGGGCAACCTATGTTGGGCAACCATTCCATAGATAATGAGCCATAATATGAGCAAACGTAATTTCATATTACGAAATTAAGTAAGAATGTTTAGCGTGGATTTTGCATATTATAACGAAAAACCTACTTACTTGTTATCAGAATTCTTAGTTTCCTTATTTCTATGAGCTATCCTTTTCTTGAGTTCATATTCACGCTGGAAGGAAGACACGAGGGAATCAATGTATTGTGCTTGGTCCTGCTCAAGGTATGCTTCATAATGTAGGGGTTGTTTCAATATCTGGCGTGCGTAGTATTCCATAAGTGCACGAACAAACGGTCTTATTCTTCGTCCTAACCTTCGGGATACAATAATACTCATCATTAGTAAAGATACGACATTTTGTTTTAGTGCAAACGGCTTGTGAAAGACAACAAAGTTGTGTTATACATAAAACTAAGTCAAAAGTCGTTTGGATAGTATATTAGCCACATAAAACAACAGAAGAATGGAAAAGAAGCAAGAGATTCAACAACAGATAAACATTGAATTGCCCAAGGAAGTAGCAGAGGGAGTGTACGTAAACCTAGTTGTAGTTACTCATTCACACGCAGAATTCATATTTGATTTCATAACTATCATGCCGGGGGTTCCGCAAGCACGAGTGCGGTCAAGACTCATTATGAGTCCTGCTCATGCTAAACGATTTTTACAAGTATTAAAAGAGAATGTAGCGAGGTATGAAGCAATGCACGGAGAAATCCCAACTTCGGAACAGTTTTTGCCTGATTCATTCATGGGACCAAGTGGAAAGGCTTAAATGATTAACCCTTAAAATTTGGAAGCAATGAGGAGAGTGCTAATTGGAATTGTTCTGGCTGCTGGCTTGACCGTTGGGGCATGTCAGAAATGTGCTCAATGCACTGCCGTGGACCAAAATGGGGAGGTAGTAGCACAGAATGATATTTGTGGTAGTGACCAAGAGATTCAGGCATATGAGGAGGATTGCCAAGCACAATACAGTGGCGTAGGAGCCTATTGTTCCTGCCAATATCAATAATAAATTGTTGACTATTTTGTAATCTGAGTATTTAAGGACATAATGGAGAATGTTTATTCGTGGCGAGAGTGGTTTGAACGTCCTGAATATTTTTTGCTTTATTCACATCGGAATGAACAGGAGGCTCGTCAGATTGTAGAATTGATTTATGCATCAGGGCTATTGCTGGATAACTCTCTTGTCTTAGATGCTGGTTGTGGATATGGACGTCTTTCATACTGGTTTGTCAAGAAAGGATTTAGGGTTGTGGGAGTGGACATTTCCCACAGAATGATAGCAGAAGCTCGGAAACGCGTACCTGAAGCCTTTTTTTTGAGGCACGACCTTCGCTTCCCATATTGGGACTCTCTTTTTGATTCGGCCACAAGCATATTTTCCAGTTTTGGATATTGGGAAGACGACCTGCACAATCTTTCAATGCTAATAAGCATTAACAGGGCTCTTCGGTCAGGAGGGCTGTTCGTCTTAGACTACTTAAATCCCACATTTGTCAAGAAAAACTTAATCCCAGAAGAAGCAATATCAAAGAACGGAAAAACCTTTCATATCAAAAGATGGATAAAAGACAATATGGTTTATAAGGAAATTTCTTGGATAGAAGATGGGAGATTACTAAGGTTCCGGGAGCAGTTGAAATTAATAGAATTTGACGAATTATCCCAAATGCTCAAAACCGCTGGCTTCATACCTATAAAAACCTACGGAGACTATTTGGGAAACGCTTTTGAACCAAAACTATCAGAAAGAACCATTATTTTTTGTATAAAATATTAACAGACCTGTTTTTCAACGAACCGAATAACCCGCCATGCCTCTTGAACATTACCTTGTTCTATTAAGTCTGCAATATATTTCTGGACCTCTTCTTTTGCATTGTTTGCTTGCAAGATTGTCTCTACCACTTCTTTAGTTACCGGTTCTTCACTCGGGGGCTCCGGTTCCATGCCTAATAGTGCCTTGTGATTCAATGTGAGAATCTTGCTATCTCGGATAAATCTTGGCAATGCATCTATTCCAATACCCTGTCCAGACGGAACAGGAACTTCCAAAAGGTTATTATCATCTATTGTAGCGTACCAAAGCCTGCCCAATCGGGCAACTGGCTTAATCCGACGTGGGTCAGGTCTCTTACCCTTAAATAGCATATCTTCCCTAATGTGCCATACAACAACTTTACCAATTACCATAAAATTCCGATCAGACAATTGTTTCACTTCCAATAATTCGCATTCAATATGAATAGGGCTTTCTTTAACCCTTGGAGTCTTGAGTTTCTCAGATGGAATCAAGGTTAATCCTGCTTTTTCCACTTCGCTAACGCCATAAGGAAAAGGCTGAGAAGTCAAAGCCATTGGATACAAAAGTTCTTCCGAGACCACATTAACCACAAATTCCTTCGTTCTCTCAATGTTAAGCAATGTGTCCTTTTGAGAACCGTCAGGTTTGAGTGCTATTCCCACTGCCACTATCGGAGGATGCGAACTGAAAGCATTGAAGAAACTGAAAGGAGCGAGATTGACGGAACCATCTTCGTTAAGTGTTGTTATCCACGCTATTGGTCTGGGCACTACAGACCCTATGTTCCACTGATGCCTGTCCACCGGATTCTCTTGCTCGGGAAATATGGTCCGCCACATGTTCAGTCCAATTTCCTGACTATATTTCTAAGCCTGCCTATGTTTTCAACTTCAAGGATTATCTCATCGTCTGGTTGTAGCCACTTATCGTATAACTCTTCTTGCTTCAGTTCAACGAGGCAACCCAATCCCACTGTGCCCGACCCAAACACTTCACCGGGATATAGCGTTACGCCCTGTGAGGCACGGGCAAGCACCTCACCAAAGGTCCAAGTCTGATTCCTGAACGTCCCTTCACTTACTTTATTCCCATTGATGAATATTCGGAAGTTTAGATTAAAAACTTTTCCTATGTGTCCTGGTTCTAATGTGTCAATCAAATAAGGCTTAAACTCATCTATAGTAACAAGGATTGGACCCATTGACGATGCGAATTCCTTGCCATGATGAGGTCCCATATTCATTTTCATTTCTTGACGCTGGATATGCCTTGCCGTGAAGTCATTCCATATAGTTACGCCAAAGACAACATCAGTAAAGTCAGTTGGTTGTAAATCCCGACATTCCCTGCCTATGACAATAGCCAGTTCCAGTTCAAAGTCCAGTTCGTCCCAGAATGGAGATGCAATGTGAAGGTCGCCGGGACCCGAGACAGTAAGCGGATTGCTGTAATAATAAACAGGAAACATATCGTATTCTGGGGGGACACCCTGTCCTCTGGAAGCTCTGGCTCTTCGCACATGTTCCCTGAATGTGTAGGCATCTCTAAGAGTCAACGGTTTGAGCGGAGGAAGAATCTTGAGTCCCTGAATGATGGGAATGCCTTTCTTATATAACTTTCCCGATTTAAGATTAGCAAATTGCTCTCTTAAAATTGCTTGACTATCTGGATTTAAAACAATATCAATTAGTCTGGAAGGCAACTGAGGATGAAGGTCCGTGAAAGGAATTGCTTCTGCACCCCATAATAAACCACTGACTTCCTCACCACTATCTTCCCAAGTCAAAAGCCTCATAGAAACACACAATTGCTTACGTTAAACAAACAACACCGATGAACTAAGATTCAGAACAGTTTAATCTCACTTACACTCAACCATCTTAGCCATAGCCTGATAGAGGGCTTGTTTCTCTTGCGGTTCTTGCACTGTTTCATATATTTTATCTAACTCTTCTTGTAATTCTTTCAAGCGAGGATAAATTTTTTCCTTTTCCTCAGATGAAGTATTGTCATCTGAGTACTTACACCATAATTGATTATACTCTTTAACCAAGTTATTCCATTCATAATTTTCAGGGTTAAGTTCTGTCTGTTGGTCACCCATTATTTCTTGTCTTTCCTGAGGTTGACTTTGCTCAACTGTCTCTGTTGGGGTTTGTTTCTGTTCGGACCCAACCTGTTCCTCCGTTGATTCCGACTTGCAACCTCCAATGACCAGACCAACAACAATAACAATCGCGAACAGTCTTTTCATAAGCATTTTTTTGTCAAAGATAAAACAACTTTTCTTTTCAAAGCGACTTAATTATCTCTTTAAGATTCAAAAAAAACTCCTCAATTTCACCAAGTTTGTCATACATCTCAATGAGTTTCTTTCGTTGTCTGTCTTTTCCTGTTAACATAAGGTTCACTTGTTTGAGCGGAACCTTCAATTCTTCAACCAATCGCTTGACTTCTTTGAATTTTTGCACTTGTTCATAAGTGTATAGTCTGTGTCCGCCCCGGGTCCGACGTGCCTTTAAAAAAGAAAGATGCTTCTCCCAATACCTGATTCTGGTTATGGAGACACCGATGAGGGACGCCACCTCACCAATCCTGAAATATCTTTTTTTATCACTCATAATAAAGCCAATTGTTATCTGGACTTCTAATGATTACGCGTGGTTGCTTGTCAGTAGCCACATAGCCCACCACCCGTGCTGATATATCAAATTCCGATGCCATTTCAATTATCTTCTGTGCTGTATCGCCATCAGTGTATATCTCAAGACGCCATCCCATATTAAACACTTGATACATCTCTTTCCAAGATATACTGCCAGTTTCCTGAATCAACCTGAAGACAATGGGAGGAGCAAAAGGACTATCTTTAACCACCTTCAACGGCTTATTCTTAATAAAATTTAACACTTTGGTCTGTCCACCGCCCGTGCAGTGAATAACCGCATTAATTTTTTTACGAAATTTTTGCAACACTTGAACCATAAGGGGCAGATAGGTTCTTGTCGGAGAAAGGAGAACATCAGCGACAGTCAAGTCACAACTAACTTTTGAGCCAAGGTAATAAGGTCCCTGATAAACGAGACTGAATGGCAATGTGTCATCAACCGTCTCGGGATATTTTTCTGCGTATTGCTTATTGAGAAGTGTGTGCCTAGCAAGGGTTATACCATTGGCACCAATGCCACTGTTATATGAGGTTTCGTAAGCGGTCATTCCGAAAGATGCCAGTCCCACAATGACGTTCCCTTCCCGTGGCCGGGTCGGAATAACTTCTTCCTTAGAGACTTCTGAATACACTGAAAACCCAACATCTATTGTTCTTATAAGGTCGCCCACATCGGCAGTCTCACCACCTAAATGCCTGATTTCAATACCATACTCCTTCATTTGGTTAATAAAGTTCATTGTGCCTTCAATAAGTGCTTCAAGCACCGACCCAGAAATCCGATGTTTGTTCCTTGCGATGTTGTTAACAATAGCGAACTTTGTTGAAAAGCCATTACATAGGAGGTCATCTGTGTTCATAACAAGTGCGTCTACTGAGATGGATTGCCAGACGTTCAAGTTGCCTGTTTCCCTCCACATCAGATAAGCCAATATGGGTTTTGTGCCTGCCGTGTCCGTATGCAAGGACATATATGCATCTGGATTGCTAAAGTGCTTAGCAACACGCACAAAAGACCCCTCTATTTCTGACGGCGGTATTTGCGTTATCGCCTTATGAACCTCTTCTTTAGTTGCCGACACTCCAAGCTGATTATATCTCTCGCTCATAGCACAGGCTAAATTAAGCCTCTTGAAACTTTATTCGCTGTAAATTATAGAAAACTTATCTACTTAAATAGGGCGATGAATTATTTATGCATCATATTAAAGATAGAAGCCCGTGCAGATACTTCATTTTCTTTCACGCCTTGATTTACTCTTAATTTTGACATTCTTAAATTCTTTACGCTTCTTAATTGCCTTCCTCATCTTTTCAAGTGCATATCTCATTCTTCCAAGTGTTGTGTTTATATTAACTCCTGTTTTTTCGGCTATTTCTCTGAATGTAAGCCCTTCATAAATTTTCATTTCAACGACTTTTCGCTGCTCCTCGGGCAATTGACTAAGTAACTCCTGTATTAACTCTCTCGTTTCTTTTTCCTCAATATATAGGTCTGCTCTGCCCTCATTTGTAGCAAAGAAAGCATCCCTGTTGTCCTCTTCTGTCCAAGCGGGCATTGGACCCACTCCTCTGACTTTTTTCCTGCGATAGTGGTCTATATACATATTCCTGGCAACCTGACATAACCACTGGAAGAATCTTCCTCTTTCTTGATATTGCCCTTTCATTATCTTGTTGCGGGCTTTAATAAAAGTGTCTTGGGTCATGTCTTCGGCAAGCATCTCATCATTGATGAAAGACTTCATGTAGGCAAGCAGTGGCTCATAGTAATGTTCGTAGAGTGTTGCGAATGCTTCGTTGTCTCCGTGGGCTACGCGCTGTACGAGAGCCATCACCTCCTCTTTACTTAATCTATCCTTCCTCATCATTCCAAAATTTCAAGCGTGATGGCTCCCTCTTATAGGCACTTGATTTTCAAAGTTAAAGTTACAAATTTTGTTCCAAAGTGGCAAATGCCACACACTATAATTAAACGACAAAACTCCAATAAGGGTTTCACAATCTCTTAAAAAGCACGAATTTAGTGGATTTCCACGCAACGAGAGGGAAAGATAATTGAACTGGTTCGCCGTCTATGTGTCCGAACTCACTGCCCACATTTAAAACAACCCTATCTGTTCTGATGCTTTTCCATAATTGGGATTTATGGTGGCGTTTCGCAAGTAATAACAAAAAATGATAAGGGATAGTGAAAAAGGAAGGTTTCTTGAGCGATACGAGGAAGGTGTCGTTAGAACAACCATTGGCATTAGGGTGTATAACCACAGAGTTGCCCCATTCCCCTCCCCTGACGAAACTGACGTCCCAAGCCCGTTCCACTCTGCCATTTATCTCATATTCATGTTCAGGAAAATTAATTGTTTTGAGAAATGCTTTGATATATCCGTCCAGTCCACGGTGTGTGGTAGCGAACTTATGTGCTACGAACCCTGTGAACCCACTTCCCAGAATGTTAAACCCTTTTATGTCTTGATTTGTCTCAATCAGATGCCATTTGCATAGGTTTCCCTCTTTCACTGCCCGAATGGAATCTCCAAAGTTTCTGATTCCCAATTGATGGGCAATCCCGTTTCCGCTACCCACTGGGACTGGAATTACTGGGCAGGTGAGCAATTCAGTGTGATAAGCAAAGGAATTTATTGTTCCGTCTCCGCCAACTATCATCAGAACAGCTGGGTCAAGGCAAGATATTTCTTTAAGAATGGATTGCATAGCATCTCTGTGTGTGCTTTTCCAGAATCGGGCATCTGGAAACTGTCGCTTCAGTTTTTCAACTATTTCATAAGCTCTTCCTTTACCTGCATGTGGATTCCAGATTACGTGTAGCATCAATGGGGTTTTCAAGATAGTTTTTCAAGAAATGCAAAGTGGCTTTAAATTGGCAAATTTCTTGTTCAGGACACGGTATTTCTTCGCCAATTGTTAAGGTCTCTAAGGAAATTTTATTGCACATAAACTTTTTGTTGTCGTAAGAAATTAAGATTGAATCGGCTATCCATTGCCACAACGGTTCATAATAGGTTATAGCAAACCGGGAACGAGCGGTATCAAATAGGGAAATTCCAATGGAAAAGACTGTGTCTGGGACGCCTGCAAGGTCAAGAACAGTTGGAAACAGGTCAATTTGCTGTATTATTCTTGTTGAATCAACTCCTTTAAGATACGTGTTAACAAGGATTAGATTTCCTGCGAATACACCCAATCTATTGGCGAATTTCTGGTTGTGAGGTGGTGCTGGGTGGTCGCAAGTGATTATGATTATCGAATTATCAAGAAGCCCCAATGTTTCCAGTTCTTTAAAAAACTGCTTAACGGAATAATCTGCGTACTTAAAAGACCGTAGGATTTCATCAGGTTCGTTTAGTTTGCCGACCAATGAGTCTGGAATTTTATATGGTGGGTGGGATGAAAGGGTTAGAATCGTAGTAAAGAAGGGCTTGGGCAATGTGTCCAATACCTGTGCTACCCATTTGAGATAAAGATGGTCATAGATTCCCCATACGCCGTCAAAATGTGATTGGTCTGGATAGTCTTCCATAGAATAATATCTATCAAATCCGACGAGAGTTGAGTATTGATAAATTCCCATTGTTCCGAGGAAACTACCAAGGAAGAAGTATGTCTTATAGCCATATTTTTCAAGGATTTGAGGCAATGCGATATGGTAAGGCGACACGTAGTTGGAATAAATGTATGTTCCCCGCATAAGAGCAGGCATTCCAGAAACTATTGCTACGACGCCATCCATTGTCCTGCGTGCGTTGGCAAAATAGTTAAGGAATGAGGCATTGTGCAGAGCAAGAGAATCAAGGAAAGGTGTCATAGAAGGTCGGTTTGCAAGATGGCTTCCCATGATAGAGAACTCTCTGGAATATCCTTCAATGACGAGGACTATAATGTTTGGATGATTTGTGCGTTGGCTATCAGTTAATAGGGGTGTTCTGAGTGGCTTAAAGCAGTGGCAAGCCAATGAATCGGTTATGTCAACATTCCATTCGGCAGGTGTTCCTTCAAAAGACTTAACAAAGGAAAAAACTCCATTGATGACTAATGGTGCACAGGTGGGCTTGACGAACTCCCCCGCGTCAGTAATGTGAATGGGTTTTAATTGAAGCCCTCCCCTAATGCCTATGATAATAAGTGGTGTTACAACTATCATTACAACTAAGCGATGGATGAGTCCTAAATTCGTTGTAAACATTTTTAATTTACTGAGAGTCCAACACGAGCCAACCCACAGGGATAAACCGAAGAATAGCCAATGCCAGTATGTTTTAATGTAGTCAATCAATTGCAGTTCAAAGCCTTCTGCTTGCATCAGAATTACTTCATAGCCCAGATGACGTTGCTGAAAAGGGAAATATAACCAATCGGCTATCATAGTGGTGATATAGATGAATAACAGGAAGCACACTGCCCTCTTGAATATATTTCTCCATAGCAGAACCCACAGTATAGTAACAGGAACCAAGAACATAGAGGCGGTTGAAACGTCAAAGATTATTCCGCCTAATAGGTCGTTAATTCCACAATCTCTAAATTCAGCACTATAAACAAAGAGGAAAATGCCTCTGATAAAAAGGCTTATTACAAGTGCTGTTAACCAGAACGCGAACAAGATTCTGATTCCAATAAGTGCTTTCCTGAGCATTTAACTGCCACGAATCTCTTTGAGGCGAATTGCTTTTTGCCTGACCAGTTCTTTTAATTCTTGTTGATAAGTAGTCATTTTATCAAGCAATTCAGGATATTTGACGGCAAGTATTCTCACTGCGAGCAGTCCGGCATTTGCAGCATTGTTTATCGCTACTGTTGCCACGGGCACTCCCTTGGGCATTTGAACAATTGAAAAGAGGGCATCCAATCCCTGCAATGGCGTAATGTTAACAGGCACTCCAATTACTGGCAATGGTGTTATAGATGCAACCATTCCGGGCAGGTGGGCTGCTCCCCCCGCTCCTGCTATGATAACTTCAATTCCCTTAGTGTGGGCAGTTCGTGCAAATTCAAACATTTTGTCTGGAGTTCTGTGTGCGGATACAATGTCCACAATCACTTCAACTCCAAATTTTCCAAGCACTTCTTCTGCCCCTTTCATCACAGGATAATCCGAATCGCTACCCATAATTATTGCTACACGTCCTGCCATTGTTCGCTTTTTACAGTTATTCTTATCATTTTATCCACTTTAAGAGCCACGTCCCACGCCTCTTCAATGGAATCTCTAAGGATTGTAACGTGCCCCACTTTCCTGAAGGGTTTTGCCTGCCACTTGCCGTAAAGGTGAACGTGGACTTCTGGCAGTCTCAATGCTTCTTCAAGCCTTTCAAAGGATAGCAAGCCTTCTCCTTTCGGTGGACATAAAAGATTTATCATTACTGCTGGCTTCCGCAATGTTGGATAACCCAGTGGCAATCCAGTTATTGCTCTAATGTGGTTCTCAAACTGAGAGGTTGAACAGGCTTCTATGGAATAGTGTCCGAGGTTGTGAGGGCGTGGTGCCACTTCATTGAGCAATATTCTCTTTTTGGAATCCAGAAACAGTTCAATACCATAGATTCCAGGACTTTCCAAGACTTTTCCTATTTCATAAGCCAACTCTCTCACTTGTTTTAGCGTGTTAGTATCCAATTGGGCAGGTGCCTTAACAAATTTTAATATGTGCCTTCTGTGTTCAAAAATCATTTCAACAATCGGATAGATAACTATTTCTCCCCAATAGTCCCGAGCAATCATGACTCCGAGTTCCTTGTGTATATCAACTTTTTCCTCAAAATAGACGGGTATATCTGGCAATGTTTTAAAGTCTTCCGGCGAATTGACTATCCAGACTCCCTGCCCATCATATCCGCCCCGTCGTGCCTTGGCAACAACCGGAAAATTCTCTATTTCAGAACTATCAGTATATATATCAGGAACGGGTATCCCCCTGTTATAGAAAAATTGTTTTTGAACAAGTTTGTCTTGAATGATAGCGAGGATTTGCGGTGAAGGGAAGATTTGCAATCCCCGTTGTTCCGCATCAACAAGCCAAGAGGTTTCAATTTTTTCAATGTCATAGGTTATAACATCAGTCCAGTTGGCAAGCCGTTTCTGTGCTTCAATGTCGTCAAAAGACGCTTTAATAAATAGTTGGGCGAGGTGTCGTGCCGGTGCGTTCTCAGAAGGGTCTATCACTCCGAAATCAAATCCAAGTGGGTATCCTGCCAAGATGCTCATCCGTGCTAATTGCCCGCCCCCTATTATACCCACTTTTTTAACCTGCCGATTCATAGGGTCAAAACTACATACAAAAGTGGAACTCTAAGGGCTTCCTATTTCGTTTTCCCAAGAAGAAAAAGCAGTTCAATGGGAAAGGGTGATAGGAAAACAAGAAGAGGAAAGATTTTCGCTGGGTCTTACGGGAAATATAGACCCCGTAGGCATCAAAACATTAAGGGTCTTCAGAACTACTATGAACGGATTCGCAAGGAAGGAGAGCAACTCTTTGAGGGTCTGACAGAAGAACAGAAAGAACTTCTGGCAAGGCAATAAGTGGACTTCCCTCTTTTTTTAAGTCTTCTTCGTTTGATTAGCATCTGGATAGTCTCCCATACGGTTTGATATTCTTATTTTCGTTTTATCATAGGCTATGAAGAAAAGCAAATTGACAATTCGCAAGTGGGTTCGTCGTTTCGCTTATCTGTCTTTGTTTTTTCTGCTGATTATCTTCATAGCCACTGTTTCATTCTGGATTGTGGGATATAAGGACCAGAGTGCCATACTGGAAGACCCATCGGGATACTTATTTAGCGACCAGAAGGCACATAATCACTTAGGCAGGTTAGGTGCCTACATAGCCCACATTCTTGTAGAAAGAGGCTTTGGGATTGCTGCCCCACTCCTGCCAATTCTTATCGGTCTATTTATAGCTCGCAAAATTTCTTTAGTAAAACAAGACAAATGGAAATTTGAACCACATTTATTGTTCTGGTTGTGGGTATTGCCGTTGATTGGCGTATGGATAGAGCGAAGTGGTTTGACTGACCTGCCTTTCGCTGGCTTCATAGGTAGAACTCTATATAATTGGCTGGAAGGCTTCATTGGTGTGATTGGTGTGCCTATATTAATTTGCGCTGTTCTGGGCACATATGGATATGTTACAGGTGCATATAAAGCAATAGCCAACATTGTCAATAAAATAAAGAGACAGAAAGGAGAAAGCAAAGTGTCATCAGAATCAGAGGAACGGTCCGATTCGCTTGAGCAACAAGATGAACAAATGACTAATGTAAAAGAAGACAATCGGTCCAATAACTTAGTGGAGAATTCAGAACAAGATTCAGAAGATTTCACAATAGTGATTAACAAACCCGAGAAAAACGATGAATCAGACAATGGTTCCCTGCCAGAAGACCTTGAGATAAAAACCCACAAGGAAGAAGTCAAGACAACGGGGACACTTCAACCAGTCCATCATCCCAGAACACTGCTACCGAATTATAAATTCCCACCCCTTGAATTGCTAAAGGAACGTCCCGACAACGTCGCTATAGACAGGGACGAACTGGAACAAAACAAGCAACGAATCGTTGAGGTCCTGCGGTCATTTAAGATTGAGATAAGCAGGATTCAGGCTACCGTTGGACCCACTGTAACCCTGTATGAAATTGTTCCGGCTCCGGGAATTAGGATTTCCAAGATAAAGCAACTGGAAGAGGACCTTGCTTTAAGCCTTGAGGCATTGGGCGTCCGCATCATCGCCCCTATGCCGGGCAGAGGAACCATTGGTATAGAAGTTCCGAATAAGCATCGTCGGATAGTGGGTATGCGGGAAGTCCTCGGTTCCAAAACATTCAGGAATTTCAAGGGCGACCTGCCTATTATATTGGGCAAGACCATTGCCAACGAAGTGTTCATAGCAGACCTTGCTAAGATGCCACACTTGCTTATTGCCGGTGCTACAGGACAGGGTAAGTCCGTGATGATAAATGCCATTTTGGTTTCTCTACTGTATAGGCTTCATCCCGCAGACCTCAAATTAGTGCTTGTGGACCCAAAAAAAGTTGAATTATCGCTATATGAAGGTTTGCAGAATCATTTTCTGGCGATGATTCCAGACCAAGAGGAACCCATCATCACAGAAACAGACAAAGTTATTTATACGCTTAATGCACTGTGCATTGAAATGGACCAGAGATATGACCTACTTAAAGATGCCCACGTGAGAAACGTTAAAGAATACAATCAGAAATATCTTAAAGGCGAGTTGGACCCATCCAAACACAGATACCTGCCGTTTATCGTGCTGGTCATTGATGAATATGCTGATTTCATAATGACAGCAGGGAAAGAGGTTGAACATCCCATATTGAGGCTTGCCCAGAAAGCCCGTGCAGTGGGAATTCATTTGATTATAGCGACGCAACGACCCGCTGCAAACATAATAACAGGAAACATAAAAGCCAATTTTCCGGCACGAATAGCCTTCAAGGTCCCGCAACAAATAGATTCCCGGACAATTCTGGACATGAAAGGTGCTGAGAGGCTTGTTGGACGTGGTGATTTGCTCTTTGCCCAGGGTAGTGACATTATCCGCCTACAGGCTCCTCTAATTGAGACCGATGAGGTGGAACAAGTGGTGTCATTCATTGAAGAACAGGAAGGATTTCCACAACCATATTTATTGCCGGAATATGAAGAACCCTCTGCACAAAAGGAAACCAAAATAAAGAAACTGGACCCGTTATTAAAAGACGTTGCCTTGTGGCTCATTGACCAGGAACAGGCATCTGCAACGGCTATCCAACGGGCATTCTCTATCGGTTTCCCACGGGCAGCTAAAATAATAGACCAATTGGAAGCAGCTGGAATAGTTGGAAAAGCTAGAGGAAGCAAGCCCCGAGAGATTCTTGTTCGCAACCCAGATGAAGTGGCACAACTTTTGCATCAACTACAAACAACAGAAACTTAAATATCTTTGTCATGAAAGCAATTAAAATGATTAAAGGACTTGCACTGGTATTAGGCTTGGTAATCACTGGTTGGGCTATTGCCAAACAAAATTCGCAAGGAAATCAACAACCAAAGCAACAAACACAACAAACTCAACAGACTCAACAACCCACTAACCCCGGTCCGCATCCAGTCCGTCCCACTAAGGAAATGGCTCAACAGGTGTCTGACCCAGAAGCAAAGAAAATTCTTGAAAAGACAAGCAAGAAATTCAGCAAATTAAAAAGTTTTCAGGTGAAATTCAGGCTCAAACTGGACATGCCAGAGACAGACGACGATGAAATAAAAGAAGGAACTTTATATGTGAACGGCGATAAATACAGGCTTGACTTCGGTGACCAATTAGTTGTTTCAGACGGAAAAACAGTATGGACCTACATTAAAGAGACAAACGAAGTTCAAATCACTGAGGAAGACCCCGAAAACCAAATGTTCAGACCAAGAGACTTATTTTCAGATTTCGGCGATGAATACATCTATGCTCTCTTAGGCACTAAAAAGCTGAAAGAATATACAACATACGTGATTGACCTGACCCCTATTGACAAAAGCAAGTCATACTTCAAAATCAGGCTATACATAGACACAAAAACTTACGAAATAAGACGGGCTATTGTCTTTGAGAAATCAGGCATTCGCTACGCTCTGGATATAATCTCGTTCATTCCTAATGCCCCTATCCCAAACGTCCTGTTCACTTTTGATACGACAGCATATCCGGGCATCCAGATAACTGACTTGCGATAATTTCTCGTATTATTGACAATATGAAATGGGTTCTTTTAGCAACTTTATGGCTTGGCATCTATGTTCAGGCAACAGGACAACAATCTTGGATTATATGGACCGAAAAGCCACTGTCAGAGACAGATATAAAAAATTTTCAGACGTTCTTTCAGGAACCGGTTGAGATTGAGCGTATCGGACAAACTTTTACTATATACAGACTTACTATCCCACAAGTATCACTTAACAAATCAAAAGTATTAAGTCTTTTAAGACAAAGCGACTTTATCGCTTCATTCTCCCCAGACGTTAAAGTTGCCCTACGAACTAATGGCACAAACGACCCTGAATTAAGCAATCAATGGCACTTGCAAAACTTTCAATATGCCATCAGAGCTATTTCTGCTTGGGACACTATGCGAACCATTATGCGTCCCGACACATTTGTCATAGCCATTGTTGATGCGGGTTTTGACACTACCCATCAGGACATCTTATTTGCATTTAACTGGGCTGACACGATTGACGGAATTGATAATGACGGAAATGGCTTTGTTGACGATTTTCGTGGCTGGAATTTTGAACTGAATTCTCCGGAGATAAGTTCTCATTGGCACGGGACTCTGGTTGCTGGCATAGCGGGTGCAAAAACAGATAACGGCATTGGTGTGGCTGCCCCACCGCTTAACATAGCAAAGATTTTGCCTATTGTCGTAGGGAACCCATTTAGCGACTCTGTCTTACTAAGTCGTGTTGTTCAGGCATATGACTATATTTACACACTGCGACTAATGTGGGATACATCTGGCGGGACAGTGGGCTTACCAATTGTAGCAACGAGTATATCAATGGGCATTGATGGTGCCAATCCAAATGACTATCCCCTTTGGTGTCAAATGTATGATTCCCTTGGCAAGTTGGGCATATTAAGCATTGCTGCAACAAGCAATAACATAGTTAACGTGGACTTGGCGGGCGACATGCCCACTACCTGCCCATCCAAATGGCTCATTAGTGTTACTGGCACTGACCAAAACGGTAATCTAACAGGTGCCTATGGCGAAACACATATAGACATAGCGGCTCCGGGAACAGGGATTTATGGCACGTGGCTTGGGAACACATATAGTAGCAGTAGCGGGACGTCTTTTTCTGCTCCGCAAGTGGCGGCTATGGTGCCAGTGGTTCTATCTCTTGTGCCCGATAGCATCTATAACGTATACTGGACAGATCCGGAAAGATATTCTCTGTTGTTTAAGCGATTTATCCTAAAGAGCATAACAAGATATGCTGATTCAAAGCCCACTCAGACAAATGGCATAATTAACATGGACTGGCTTGTGAGGGTGTCGGCACGGGCAGACACAACAATAGTGGGTGTGAACATGCCTCAAATTACTTATCAACATGCTCCGGAAGTCTCTTTCACTATTGACGGAAAAATGCTCCTTCCGTATAATAAACACAACATTTCAACGCCTGTCATAATAATTGGAAATAGGCAAAAAAAGCTAATATTTCCGCAACAAATACGCTAAAAAGCCCAAAGCAACTACACGTGTTCTGCCTGTGCTAACTCCTGAATTACTTCGTCTGAGGTCTTAAACTCTGCTCCTGCCTGCTTCATCTCCTCAATAGCCCTTTGGACATCTCCGGGATTAACGTCCACTCCCCGGACAGCATCAGACACAACAGTTACCTTAAATCCTCTTTTCAAAGCATCAAGAGTTGTTGCCCTAACGCAATAGTCAGTTGCCAAGCCGGTAACATAAAGGTGGTCTATCCCATGTTGTTTTAGATATTCTTCCAGATTAATGTTTGTTGCTTCAAAAGCAGAATATCCATCATCTTCAGTGCCTGTTCCCTTGAGGAAAACCTGGGTTATTTTCTCTGCATTAAGACCATCACAGAATTCTGCCCCTTCTGTTCCTTGGATGCAGTGAGGGGGCCATTTCTCAAAGTGCTTTGTTTTGGGTGGGTGCCAGTCCTTGGACGCCAATATGTATTCAAAATGCTCCATCAATTTGTTAATCACTGGCACAACCTTGTCGCCTTCTGGCACAGGCAATGCCCCTCCCGGACAAAAATCTTTTTGCACATCAACTATGAACAGCGCTTTTTTGCCCATATCCCTAAAGTTTTTCTAATATAGATAACGGTTAAGACAATTGTTTTAGTTTCTCAAATTCAGACACTATCTCAGGGGCAAAAAACACTTTGTAATAAGTTTGAACTTTAAGTTTTTTTAGTTCATCGGGCAGTCGTTCTATTTGTTCTTTTGCCCGTTGTCTTTTGATTTCTGTTGATTCTTCATAAGCACAATTTCCTTCTTTCATAGCAACAATAAACATTTTTTCATATTCATATAGTACTTTATCAATTTTCACAGGATTTAAACCCTTGTGG
>JAJRPU010000240.1 GCA_024280615.1 Bacteroidota bacterium
CACCGTCGGCACCGGTTTTTATCTCTTCCTTTCATAGATATTTTGCAATCAATAAAACAATAAATTTCGCCCCTTCGGTGTATACAGAATTTAATTTTAGAGCAATGATGTTCTATCACCTTTTCAAATGGCAACAATCAGGAGGGTCCCTTTCTCCACGCAATAGGCTACTTATTGGCTTGAGAACAGGTCCAGAAATCATCTTGACCGCCACAATGGGAAAAGTTGTCTTGAGTGGCACTGCTGGGTGGTATCTGCATAATAAAGTTCCTGCCCCTGCATCCCTGTTCAATAGGCTCTATCTAACCTATTGGGTCACCGACAAAGTGGGAATTAGCATAATGGTCAAGGCACATTTGATGGCTGCTGAATTCACTTCCCTTAACTTAGCGATTAAGATTTAAGTTGCTTGTTTTAAAGCATAATGTTCATATATTTGTAAAAAAATCTTGACAATGAGAGTAATGACATGGTTAGTTGGTTTGCTTTTTACAATAGCAGGGTCAATGAATGCTCAAGATACATATAGAGGGGACACTATAACCCCAGAGGGAGCAATTACCGTAGGTCAGGCAATTGAAAAACTTGGACAAGAAGGGAAAGTTGCCAATATCAAAGTGAAAGGCAAGGTTTCTGCCGTCTGTCAGAAAAAGGGTTGCTGGATGATAATAACGGATGGTGATAAAGAAATTAAAGTAGTCTTCAAAGATTATTCTTTCTTTGTTCCTAAGGACATAGCGGGATATGAGGTCATTGTGGAAGGACCTCTATTTTATGAAACAGTTAGTGTTGAGCAACGGAAACATTATGCTCAAGACGCAGGAGCCTCACAAGAAGAAATAGAAAAAATTACTGAACCTGTTAAGATACCAATGATTGAAGCTCGTGGTGTAATCATAATTGGGTATGGTAAGAATTAGTATCACACTGTTAAGTCTGTTTATACTGGCATTTGCCTTAAAATCAATGCCCTTTTATCAACTTTCACAGCCGTCCGGATTTCAAGTTCCTGATAGCATCCGCCATATGATGCAATGGCGAGCCAGAGAAATGCGAAAAATCCGTCAATGGATTATTAAACACCCTGATTCCACATTGCCATTTAAACCTACATTATTTCATTTTTCATCTGGTATTCCTTCGGATTCGGACTTCTTAACGCCAACTTTCTTTGTTCTTGATACATTATTCCACAAAGAATATGCAGAGTTATATCGTAATCCATCTGGCAACCAATTCAATAGGATTGTAAGCATTTGTGAATCTTGTCATAACACTTGGTGTCCAGGACCGTTAAGACTAATTAAAAGACTTTATATAACTCAACGAACAAATTAAACCAATAAACCACAAACCACGTCATAATTAGTAACTATGAAAAAGTATCTCAAGATAATGGTTTTGACACTTGTTGTCGGTGTGGTAGTCTATTCATGTGCTATGCCGACTGCCTGTGGCACAAAAGGAAAATCCTATAAGAAAGTGAAGTGGTAACGTTATTTAACATTGCTATCATATTGCTTTTTTATGACCCACGTCATATAACACGATATGGAACTTATATAATATCGCAGTAAAAGAGACTGCCATGCTAATAACTTTACTTACAGACTCGGTTCTTGATACTATCATCAATCTTGCACCTGTTCTCATCATTGCAGGAGGGCAAGATGTTACGCAGACTCCTTTGCCACACTACAGACAGGGAGTTATTCAGAGCATGGAAATGCAAGCTTTGCCAACCATAAGGAAAGGGTCATCTTTCGCGTCAGACCTTTACTTTGAGGGTTTCAAGGCTTACGATTTCCCTGTGCTTATTGAGGGAGAACGTGTCCACAATTCGTGTCCCAACAGAATGGATGCCCCAATTATTAAACTTAACCCCCTTGAAGTGAACAGAGTTAAAATTTCCACAGATCCCTCTAATCTACATTCCGGCTTAGGAGGGTACATGAAAGCATATCGGAGAAGACCTACTTTTGAGCACTCAACTGCATTTTACATAACTGGTAATCTGTTAAGCAGTTACGGTGCAGACATAGGTTTTCGACATGAATGGAAGAACAACGGTGTCTATCTGAGGTTTGCAGCAGAAACGCCATATTACGATGCCTCCGGAACATCAATATTGACAAGATATAAATACCTATCCGATGTTCAATGGATGCATCAAGTTGGAGATGTTTCATTCAGAAGAGCAACAAATAATTACAAGGTTGGAACAAACATGAGAATATTCAAAGATGTTCTATATCCATATCTTTTGATGGATGAAAGATTTAATGTTGATGCTCAAGTTTACGCAGAATATAAAAAGCATCACATATATGCTCACGTGATAAAACATATTATGGACAATGGACTCAGAATGTCAAGCAATATGATGTTTATGCAAACAGATGCTCAAACATTCACAACAGGAATAACAGGACCTGTGACCAATAAAATTAAATATGACCTGTACTGGAAATTATGGCAAGCCACCAACACAATGGAAATGATGGGCAAAACAATGACGCAAAATATGATTCCTTCGCTGCACACAATCTCAGCCCAACTTAGTTATGAAAAGAATTTTAGCAACTCATTAAGTGCTAAGGTCAGAGGTGGCTTAACGTCTGTTATTTTGGGGGACCAATCAAGGCTCAATTTGTTGAAAATAGGGGATAAGGAACCCTCTGCACAAAGATTTTTTATACCTATTAGTGCAACATTACAATATAAAGCTAATGGTTTTTCAATTATTTCATCAATAGGGCAAGACGCCGTTCCAGATGAATATCTGTATATAACCTTAAAAAGAATGGGCAAGCCATCTTGGTTTGGTAATCCATACTTGAAAGCCCCTAAACGGGCAACGCTCAGAATTGCTTACAATACAAAATCGGCTTCCAGCCTAACTTTCTCTATTGGTGCATATACCCATTACGTCAAAGACTACATCTATTTAGCAAGGGAGATGCGAGGAGTGATGATGGTCACCACTTACACCAATATTGATGCTATGGTTTCAGGAACGTACGCTACTGCGAAATA
>JAJRPU010000241.1 GCA_024280615.1 Bacteroidota bacterium
GGACGGTTGGGCATAAGGAGACTTCAATTTCCAACGAAGGGACACTTCGGCATCAACGACGCCCGAAAGGGCATAAAGCGTGAAGTCAACACGTCCCAAAGACAACAGTTTCTCTACGGCAGTTCTGTATCTGAATACCACTGAGACGGGAGCCCAACTGTTCATAACTGGAGAGAAAGGATGCACACCGGCAGGAACAAAATATCCGGAATTTACCCAAGTCCACAGTTCCCAATTGTGCCTATAATTCAAATACTGCGATTTAATCCTGAGTCCCACTTGAAGCAGGTCAGCACCGTTGAACCACAGGGCGGGACGCCACTGGTTAAGCCTGTATTTCCAACTGAGTGGTTGCCATATGTGCCAATAAAACTTCCATTTTTGCCTTAGTTTCCGTGGATAAGCATTATCAATGGGATAAATATCAGGCAATCTGAATGACGTGTCTATTTCTACTGACTTGATAGGAGCTTTCGTAACTATCGTGTCTTCGTAATATGTGTTGAAATAGTAACCCCAGCCATACCATTGTTTGAGAGGAGTCAGAGATGAATCCTTGATGAACCAGCCATCTGGGATAAGGTAATCGTAAGTATTGCCTTCTTTGTCAGTAACTCTAATATCCAGAGGGGAAGGAAACTCTTCCTTTCTCTTTATTCTCAAAACATACGTGTATTTACCATCTTCCTTAGAAACAAGTTTAGGTTTGAGCAGTTGATAATCCACTCGTTTCGTCGTATATAAGTAGTAATCCCAGAATCTGTTGAGGTCTATACGTAGGAAATCGGCAAAGGCATAGCGAAGGTCTTCTTCATAGGGATGGCATAGATACCAGCGTTTGAAATAGTTCTTCATTGCTTGAAGGAACAGTGAATCCCCGAGGATATATTGGAGATGATATAACATTGTAGCGGTCTTTACGTAAACATGCCTGTATCCACCGCCGTGCCTTAAAGCGTTGTTGAAATCTGAGGAGTGGGTAGCGAGAGGCATATCCCGTCGCCACTGAGCATCTATTATATAACTTCTATATGCCCTGAGTTCACGAACGTCCAGAGGCAATCTGTGTTTGAAATGCAGTTTTTTCCAAGCAGGAAAATACCTACCATAGCCAAGGTTCTCAAGAGCCCAGACAGTGAGGAACTGCGTGAAGCCTTCATCCAGAAACGCCCGATACGTCTCATTGGAATTAATCATTCCGAAGAACCACATGTGCCCAACTTCGTGAGCAATAAGCCCATAGTTAGATGGTTCGGCACCGCCACACAGCGTTATCATCGGATATTCCATTCCATCACGGGCATCGGCAACAACAATCTTCGGATAGATATATCTGCCGAAATCCCGAGAGAACAATGCCACAACTTTCTTAGTGAACTCAGCAACTGTTTGCCATCGGGACGCATGCCCTTCTTGAACAAGAGCAACGCACACAACATCCTGCCAGATGGCAGTATCAATCCGATAGGTCGGGTCAGCAGTGAAAGCGAAATCGTGAACGTTCTCTGCATAGAAGTGCCATCTTTTTCGCTTGGCTGGGTCATAGGGAATCACTTCACTGGCAGGAGAATTCCAAGGCACATCCTTGAAATTTTCCATGTGTAGGGCTTTAAACAATGTGTCGGGTAACACTTCTTCTCTGTTGAGAAGCGTTCCAGTGGCTTCAACAACGTAATTAGCGGGAAAATCCAGCACCACATCATAGGTTCCTATGTCACCATAGAACTCTTTATCTAAGTGTTGGTCTGTTGTCCAGCCGAACCGCCTGTCGTAAACAGCGATTCTGGGATACCAGTGGACGCCGTCGTAGTGCTTGAATGTGTCCAGAGTCCCATCTGGCTTCTTCACATACACATCAAACATTTTCATTCTGCGACGCATGGAACCACCATCGTCAAAATATGTTGTAAACTCAATTTCAAAAACGATAGAGTCATTGGGAGGCAGTGGTCTGGGCAACCGAACATGCATTATAGTGTTGTCAATGTAAGGTTTCAATTGGATTCCATCGGCTTTGATTAAATGGACTTGTGTCCCCAAGCCCTGTCGCTCATACTCACCAAACTTCGGTTCCCGATAGTTGTCCCGCCATAACTGATGATAATACGAATTTGGTTGAAAAGCATTTTGATACAAATGGAAAAACGCTTCACGTAACGTGTCTGGAGAGTTGTTCCAATAAACAAGCGTCAACCTGCCACTAACAGTGTGTTTCTGCTCATCAATCCTTGCTCTGATTTTGTAATACACATCCTGTTGCCAATAGTCAGGATAGGGCTTCCTGTTCTTCCAAGAGTGAGTGTTGCACTTGCGTCTGGCTGTGTGAGGAGGGCTATTAGGGTCGCACTGACCATATGCACCCACACCAGCACCCAGAACGAAAACCATCAATAAACCACGCCAGAACATAAAAGCAATTTAAAGCAAAGTTATGTTTAATAAAGCACAAGTCAGGTTCCTTAAATTTGCTAATATGAAACTATACGACCTCAGAGATATGACTACTCGCTTAAAAGCCCTAAACAAGCACCTTGGTCAACTGGAAGAACTAATGCAGTATGCGCCACCAAATGTAAAAGACGAACTAATAAAACAATTTTATTCTACACTTAAAGAAACTACTGCACAGTTGATGGAATTGTCAAAACGTCTTCGTAAGAAGGATAATCTGGATATAATGTTAGAACTTTTTGAGCAAGCACAAGAATTACTGCGTATTTCCAACCATTCAAGTGAAATTATTACTAAGTTGAAAAAGCAGAGGCGAAAAGACCCACAAAGGGAAAAATTAATAGAGTGTATTCATAAAGTAGATAAGGAAATTCTTCAAATCGGGCTTGAATTAATTAGAGAGCTTGGGTCTCTATATGTAATAACAGAACTGCAAAAAGAACTTAACGGAGCAGAAAGCAAAGACAAGAAGCGGAAAAAGTAAACAAATCCATCACTCAACCGCCTAATTTGATTCTTCTGGCAACATGACTTTTGAACTATTTTTGTTCATAAGTTAGCCACTATGGACAAACCACGGTTATTGGAATTCCAGCGGATAGGCAATGAGGAGATTGGATATATATCTGTTGCGGAACATGAGAACTTGCCTTTCGTGCCAAAGCGATTTTATTGGACATATAATGTTCCTGAACATATTGAAAGGGGAGGGCATGCACACAAAACTTTAAAACAAATAATTGTTGCTATAAGGGGACGGTTAGAGATAAAGGTTTGGCATAGAGGACATTATTACGACTTCATATTAGATGATCCCAATGAGGGGCTGTTTATTCCTCCTGTATCGTGGCGGGAAATAAAATTTCACGAAAGCTCAATTCTGTTCTGTGCCGCCAGCGATGTTTATAAAGAAGACGACTACATAAGGGACTTTGACCTGTTTATGAAAAAATACTTTAAGCCTGATGAGTCTTAAAGTTCCCTTTCTGGACTTGAAGTCTGTGAACCAACGGTTTAAAGATGGGATTTTACGAGCGATTGAAGGAGTTGTTGACTCAGGTTGGTATATTCTTGGCGATAATGTAGCACGTTTTGAAGAGGAATATGCTAAGTTTTCGGGAGTTCGGTTTTGTGTGGGGGTGGGCAGTGGGTTGGATGCTTTAGTTTTGTCATTGCGAGCTTTGGAAATTGGAAGAGGAAATGAAGTGATTGTTCCAGCGAACACATATATTGCCACGTGGTTGGCGGTCAGTGCCGTTGGGGCAGTGCCAGTGCCTGTGGAACCAGACCCTGCAACATATAACATTGACCCTGAAAGAATTCCCGAAAAAATCACTGGCAAGACGAAGGCTATTCTGGCTGTGAATCTCTATGGGCAACCTGCTGACTTATCAACACTGAAGCAAATTGCCGATGAACACAAACTGTTCTTAGTGGAGGACAATGCACAGGGGCACGGGGCTTTACATCAAGGCAAACCAACTGGTTCACGGGGAATAGTTAACGGAACCAGTTTCTATCCCGGGAAGAACCTTGGAGCATTGGGGGATGCAGGGGCAGTAACCACCAATGACCCAAAAATTGCAGAAAGAATAAGAATCCTGAGAAACTACGGGTCACCAAAGAAATATATTCACGTTGAGCAGGGCGTCAATTCCCGACTGGACGAGATGCAGGCAGCAATCCTGTCGGTCAAACTCAAATATCTTGAACAAGACAATAAAAAACGGCAGGAAATAGCCAAAATATATCTTGAAAATCTTAGTGGCGTTGGGGATTTAATCTTGCCTGTTACCAAGCCTGAAAACACACATGTGTACCACCAATTTGTTATAAGAACCAGGCATCGGGATGCTTTGCGGAACTTCCTTGCCAAGTGTGGAATTGGAACACTAATACATTATCCAATCCCACCGCACCTGCAAAAGGCATACGAATCACTTGGCTATAAACAAGGCGACTTTCCTATAACAGAAGAAATAGCCGACACAATCCTTAGCCTGCCTATATATCCCACGCTTGAAGAATGGCAAATTGAACTGGTTGTGGAAAGCATAAAAGCCTTCTTTAAGCGATTATGAGCATTTTCAAAGCTTCTGTATGGGCATTGATAGTCATAGCAATTGATTTTATGGTGGGAATCATAAACCAAAAAATTTATGCCACGTTTGTGGGAAACGAAGGATTGGTATTAATAGGAAATTTTAATAATGTCATGAACATATTGCTATTATTAGGCAGTGGAGGGGTTCTCAGCGGCATAACCAAAGTGGTAGCACAGAAAGATTCCCAATCAATATGGAAACACATTTTTGCACTACTTGTCGCAACCGCTTTAATAACTTCCATCGTTGCCACCATACTCTTTCCCTTTATCAAACAAACTGTTGTTCCAAAGGGAGTAGAGGTTCATCCCTTAGCATTAGGAGGCTTACTCATTGCCCTGCCACTAATGGTCATATACACTGGATATATGCACTTGCTTATGGGATTAAAGAAAGTCAAAACATATTCCTTGTTTAGAATTAGCCAGCAAATAGTTAACCTAATAAGCACTTTTATCTTAACAGCAACCTTTCTTTTTAACGGAATCATTTTGTCCTCATACATCCCTTCACTATTTATGTTTCTGGTTTTAGTGATAGTATTCAAAAACGTGGTTGTTAAACCTGAGTTTTCAAATTTATCTAAGACAAAAGTACTATATAAAGAACTGGCTCAATTTTCCCTTGCCACGTTCATATCCACAATCCTCTTATATTCCAGCCAATTGTTTATCAGGAACTACGTGTCTGTTCACCTTTCCGTTGAGGAAGCGTCTTACTGGCAAGTGTTAGTTACCCTATCCCGAATGTGGCTCGCTTTCTTCTCTTTCGTAATAGTTACCTATCTTTTCCCACAAATGGCTTCCATACAGGACATACGAATAGCCCGTCGAAAAGCATTTAGTTTAATCTCTTTATTGTTATTAGGGTCATCTTTCATAGGATTAATCCTGTATATGCTTAGAAACATTTTGATTATACTAATATATAACAATGATTTTCTTGAAGCGGCAAATTACTTCCACCTTCAAATCATAGCAGATATAATAAAAATCGCTGGTCTCTCTTTCGCTTACTATTCTCTTGCGAAAGGTTGGATAAGACTATATATTTTTTCAGAAATCATCTATTATGCTCTATGGATTTTTCTCGGGTCGCTACTGCTTCCTTCTCTGGGCTTGAAGGGAATATTTTATGCTCAGATGGTTTCCATAAGTGCATATGCCCTTCTTTTAGGGATTTTTTTCGTTAAAGGAAAATAATTTTGCCCTACTCTCAAGCCTTTTGGATACGTTAATTCAACATACCTTTGTATAATAAATAACCAGAAGGCTATGCCAGAAAAGAAATTCAGACAATATGACGAAATGAAATGGTCGCAGTGGGAAAAAGAGATATTGCAGTTCTGGAAAGAAAAAAAGATATTTGAGAAAAGTGTGGAGGGCAACA
>JAJRPU010000242.1 GCA_024280615.1 Bacteroidota bacterium
ATCTACAACTGTTACATCAATAACGGCAACATCCGACTTAACTGTATCAATATTAATGTTATCAAACATAATATCAATATCTCTATTAGTGTTATTCACAGTTCCTCGCACTGCCCTAAAGGCAAATTGAATAAAGTTGAATCCTGTGTTATTGATAATGTAAGCAGCATTATATCCATCTGGACCAGCAGCCATAGATGCATTAACAGAATCTATAATATAGATAGGCGTCCAAGATAAACCGCAGTCAGTAGTGTAATAAACAATGACAGAGTCGCCGCCATTTAGCACATCAGTTAAGGTTGATTGTCCCCAATCAACAATCACGTTATCAAATGTGAGAGTCACATCCACATTTGCAGGAACGTTTATAACCGGGCTAACAAACATGATTGACCTATATCCAGAAGACCACATATTATATTTAATGGAAGTACCATTGGGATGCCCTGTAATGTTAGCCCAAGTGTCACTTGTCCATGAAGTGTTAGTGATCACATATGAATAAGGAGTTCCGTCTGCCTCTTCCCAACCCGGGAATACAGTAGAAAGGTTAGATCCTGTATATCCAGTAAAGTCAACGCGTTGCGGCAAATTAGCATAATAAATCACCTTTTGCACTGGGGAGTTCAATGTATCATTAAGATTATTCTGATCTAATGCCCAGACCAAGTAAGCATTGACAATATAAGTATCCGCAGGCATAAAGTTAACTGGTGCTACAGATATGGTCAGACTTGAATCAGCTAACAAGGATCCAGTAGTTACTGTGTCAACATACGTTTGTGTTCCTGTGTTAACACCAGTAATAACTACATAAACGTAAACCGTGTCTCCGACTGCATCACCAAAGGTTTGGTCTGCAACACCAACATTAGTAATTGTTACCTTGACTGTATCTATTGAAGATGGGCATCCTGTAACTGTTCCCGCAACCACACCAGTCAATTGTAGATCATTACTGTAGACCAAATCAATATTTATGTTGTCAACATAAAAGTTGATATCCCTGTTATTGGGATCTGTGGAGCTTTCACGCATATATATTGCAAATGAAACGTAAGGTGTATTTGGAATAATTCCAGAAAACTTAGCACCATCAGGGTGTACAGCAGATTGTAAAAGAGGTGAATCTAAGACGCCAAGCACATTCCAACTAACCCCACAATCCGTCGAATAATACACAATAACAGAATCTTCCGGATTATACCCATCAGTCAAAGCAGTTCCCAAAAAGTTAGTGGATACATAATCAAAAGAAAAGCGAATATCCTGTACAGAAGAAACCGCAAATGGCTTACTAATCACTATCGCTTGTGTGTTTGTTCCAAAAAAGTTCCTCCTTATTGTTGTACCATTAGGATGCGAAGGGTCATTACCCCAATCATCACTCGTCAAAGCAAAAGTGTTCCCAACCGTATAGCCACCCCAAATAGAACCACTTGCTTCATCCCAAGCAGGAAATACAGATGGAAGATTTGAACCTGTATATCCAGTGAAGTCAACTTGCTCGGGTAAGGAATATATGCCATTGTGGAACGAGCCCGTTAGTGTATCATTAATAGGGTTTTGATCGGGTGAATAGGTAATATATGCTACATATGAATAATTACCTGGAGCAGTTATATCAAATGGCTGTAATACAAGTGTATCGTTGGCACCAGGATTTAGCACTCCTGAGGTCAGAGTAACAGAGCGAGTAGTAGTATTGAAATTAGGGTCAGTGAGTTGGATAGTTATCGTGATATTATTTGCAGAGAAATCTTGGGGTTGCACGCCCACATTTGAAATAACTACGTATAGAGAATCTGTTGTTGATGGACATCCAGCAGGCACATAATAGACATCTGTTACAGCAATATCGTTATCTATCGTTGAATAGACAGCCACTTGGTCAACAGCCCAATACCAATCGTCATTATCTACATATCTAAATAGGAATATAATTTTTTGCACTGTTCCAATTAGTGTATCAAAGTTATATGTTTGAATGGCGGCATTTATACCCCAACCTCCAACATCTGCTTTAAAACTATCTATCCATACTAAATTCCACGTAATGCCATCATACGTTTTGACACCTACATATCCAACGTTGTTTGACAACCTATTAAAGTAATGTTTAAAAGAGAAAAACAAGTTCGTGTATGTGAAAGAGGTGAGGTCAATGGTATCTGTCATTAGTGTATCATCTTGCGTATCAGCAGTATTATATCTGATAAATACGAAGTTACCGTCACCTAAATCATTGCCCAAATAATTAGCCACAACGGTCCATGTGGAGTCATAATTTAATGGAGGAGCTTGGTCAATTACAGAACCTCCATCGCCTAAGTACCATTCTGCGGGTAGGGAACCAGGAGAAACGGTATTAAAGTCTTCGTACAAGTGGTAGACTTGTGCAAAAACATTATGTGCCAGCAACCCCACAACAGCCAGTGTAAATAACCTTTTCATCATATCCCTAATTTTTTTACAAAGTTAAAACAAAAAATTTGAACTGCAAAATCATCAACAAGAACTTAGCGAATTACTGTAAATGTGTAAGTTCCCAAGATTCTTTGTGAATTAGCGTCTGTAAGTTGTAATAGATATACCCCCTGATGTAGATCATTAAAGAAAATCTTCTGTCCTTTTCTAAGAATTTCTTTTTTGGTTAAGATGTGCTTGCCGGAAAGTTCATAGATGTCTATTTGTACTTCTGTGGTTGCACTGTTCCACACAAATCCTGAAGGGATTATTGATACAAGTTGTGAAGGATTGGTTGTTGCAATGGGAGCGGAGACAAAGGGTTGACAATTAGTCGTTTGAACACTAATGTTATCAATATAGATATTATTTCCGTTATTGCTTGTGGCTTTAAAAGCCAATGCTATTTTTCTTCCTTTAAATGGAGATAAATCTATTGTTATTTGACGCCAATGGGATGGGGCTGTTGGATACCATTCATAATTGGAAGGTGGAGCGGTTGCTAAGTTTGCTCCACTTGCGGACCAGACAGAAGTTAGTTGCTGACCACAAAAATCAACAACATAGACTTCCAATTGCTCGTTAGATGTGCCATTATATTGCGAATATGCAACGTTAAAAGATAAAATTGCTTGAGTGGTTGTTGAACTTATATATATGTACGGAGTTGTGAACATACTTGTTTTGTTATTGAATGCCCAATAGGCAGGATACATAAAAGCAGTTGTTAGGCTGCTATCTATACCGATAATATCATCTCGGGAAGTGAGAACCCATTGGTAATCTCTCCAATCAGAAATTTGGACGTTATACAATTTAGTTGAGGGATGTCCTGCAGATTCAAAATCTTCAAAATAAGAACAGGACTTAGGGGTTGTTACATTATATTTCATAATATTATTAGAAGAAACGACATCTCCGGAGACACTAACTTCACAAACTACTTGATAGTCTCCTTCTGGAACATTCATAGTGGGCATTGCAATATTAACTTGCTGACTTGGATTCAGGGCTGGGAGATTGAAGGTAACTGTTTCGCCTCCTGCAGAACAAGTAACAGTTCCTGCACTGCTTTGTGTTGCTCCAATGTTCTTAACGGTTAGGTATGGCTGTATTTCATAATCGCATAGTTGAACATATCCTTGTGCGGGATACATCTGGTCTTCAATACCAACTATAGCAACATCAAAGGTGCCAGGTGCTGAACATCCATTAGAATATTTAAGTTGTGCTCTGCGAGAATCTAATTCTAATACAGCACGCATTCTTAAAGCTTGCCCATGAGTGAACATTAAAAGGCACGCATCATCAGAATAGTCCATATAGTTATGATACATTCTACTTGGGTGTCCACACTCGGGGTCATTACCTGAAGGGCATCCATATTGGTCACCGTTTGAAGGAGGAGTGTCCCCAACGGCATCATCCCTCGTGCAATCGCCATCACCCCAAATATGATAAAGCCCGAACCAATGTCCAATTTCATGAGTTATTGTTCTGCCTTCGTTAAATGATGTGTAAGCACCCCCTGGAAGCGTTCTATAATCCATAACGACACCATCAACACTAGATGGACTACCTGGGAAAGTAGCAAATCCTAACAAAGTTCCACAAAGCTCCGCTATCCACAGATTCATATATTTAGATGGGTCCCATGCCGGTGAATCAAATTTCATTGAAGCGTCGCTATAACAATTTGTTGAAGTTGGCACTCTAACGATTCCGTTTGTTGGATTACCGTTTGGGTCTACGGTAGCTAGGCAAAACTGAATTCTAGGATGCCCTATCAGATGTCTGAACATAGGGAGTATTTTGTTATAAACTTCTGGTCTATCCCACATCATATCTTTGTTCATTGTATCTATGAGTGCTTGCAAGACCTCATCTGGCACGTTCTCTTCCGGTCTATCATATAGTACATGAATTACCACGGGGATGGTTATAACTGGCAAGGCACTTGGGTCCTGACCCCTCATATACATATTATTGATATACTCAGCGATTTGCTCATCCAGCCATTTTAAATATTCTTTTTGCTCCTCGGGGATGCTATCTCTATGTGTGCCACATCTAATTAAATCGCTTCCTTGTGAATTTACAGTTAGAGTCCCAAGCATTACACTTGCCACTATGGCAAGCACAATATTCCAGAAAAGGCACGACAACCGCATCATTTAACTTCCGTTTTAATACAAATATACGCTGAATTTTTTACAGTAACAACCAAACTGGGTGCCTATATTAAAAGTTGTACGGTTATTGAAGCTGGTCCGTGGGCTCCCTTGACAAGTTTTTTCTCAATGTCGGCTGTTCTACTTGGTCCAGTGATTATACTAATTGATGATGGTAATTCCTCATTTTGCACCATCTCTTCAAAAAAATGAGACAGGTCCGGATATATTTGTTTCTTGCTGGCTATAACAAAGTGATGTGATGCTATTAATCCCGTTTGTCTGCCTTGCTTAGAATCAATTATTATTGAGCCTGTTCGTGCTATTAGTGCTTTGCATGTTGATATTCCAGCTTGTGCCTCCCATTGATTATCAACAACAGGTCTATCCTTGAAAAGGGGGCTGGATTTCAAAGATGGTTCAAGCCAAATTTTTATATAGTTGGCAAATATGTCTTCAATTCTTCTTTTTAAAGCATTAATATCCTCAATAACTTCAACTTGGATGTCCACTTTTTGAGCTTGTAAAATAAATTCATTAACTAGCTTGTCTGCATCTGGAATTGAAAAAATATCATCCCAAGGAATCTTAGTATAAGGGAACTTAACCGATAAACTCATATATATTTTCTGAAGCTTTTGCAAGATACTATTTGTCTTCATAAACTTAATTTAACTATGAAGGTTTGCCATTGGAAGATTCTGCTTCTGTTGCTTCTATTGATTCTTCCTGGAGGTTCTTCTCTTGATTTACTTCCGAGGCAGGCGGCTTACCTATTATATCTTCAACTTCCTCCTTAGTAAGAACTTCCTTTTTAAGAAGTTCTTCGGCAAGATTTTTCAAGTGGTCTATGTTTTCCTTCAATATCTTTAATGCCTGTTCATAAGCTTTATACACAATCTGCCTCGCCTCCTCATCAATTAGTCGTGCCGTCTCTTCTGAATATGGTTTCTGGAAAGAAACTTCTTCGTCACGTTCAGAAAATGCAACCAGTCCTAACTTTTCTGACATACCAAATTTCTTAACCATATTGTAAGCTATCTGAGTTACACGTTCTAAATCGTTTTGTGCCCCTGTGGACTGATGCCCAAAAATTATTTCTTCGGCTGCCCTGCCACCCAGTGCAACTACCATATGTTCCATCATCTGTTCCTTCGTGTAGATATACCTTTCTTTGGGTAAATACTGAGCAAAGCCGAGGCTACCCATAGCCCTTGGAATTATTGTTACTTTATACAAAGGGTCCACGTGCTTAAGCATCCAGGAGACCACTGCGTGTCCGGCTTCGTGATATGCAACTATTTTTTTCTCCTCAGGAGATATAACTATTTTTCGTCTTAAGCCACCAATGACCTTATCTATGGCATCCACAAAGTCCTCCATTTCTATTTGTGATTTGTTTCGACGTGCGGCAAGCAGAGCGGCTTCATTACAAACGTTGGCAATATCAGCTCCCACAAACCCCGGTGTTAACAATGCCAGCTTATGAACATCAACATCTGGAGCAACCTTTAAATCCCGCATGTGAATCTTAAATATCTCTTCTCGTCCCTTTATATCAGGTCGGTCAAGAATTATTTGCCTATCAAATCTGCCCGGTCTCAATAAGGCTTTATCAAGCACGTCAGGTCTATTAGTGGCAGCCATAACGATAATGCCTAGGCGGGAATCAAAGCCATCCATCTCAACAAGCAATTGGTTAAGCGTGCTTTCTCGCTCATCATTCCCGCCGGGAACAAGATATTTGCCTCGTGCACGCCCAATTGCATCTATCTCATCTATGAATACAATGCAGGGAGCCTTTTCACGAGCCTGTCTGAACAAGTCCCTGACCCTACTTGCACCAACCCCAACAAACATTTCCACAAACTCTGAACCGGAAACAGAGAAGAAGGGCACGTGTGCCTCACCAGCAACGGCTTTAGCAAGAAGTGTTTTACCTGTTCCCGGGGGACCAACCAACAGAACTCCTTTGGGGATTTTACCTCCAAGGGCAGTATATTTCTTGGGATTCTTAAGAAAATCAACTATCTCCTTAACCTCTTCCTTAGCTTCGTCTAATCCTGCAACATCCTTGAAACTCACCTTAACCTCATCAGGATTTTGAATAACTCTCGCCTTCGTTTTACCAAAGGAAAAAATTTGTCCTCCCGGACCGGACATTCTTCTCATCAAGAAAATCCACAACACAATTAAGATCACTATCGGAACCATCCACATCATTATATCCCTAAGAATGCTTCTTTTAACAACATATTTAACAGGAATTGTTTTTAGATAAGGATATTGCTGTGCATATTCTTCAAGTTTGCTCTCAAAATGTTCTAATGAACCAATGGAAAACACAAAATGGGGTCCCGGATTAGGCGTTCCAAACACAGTAGTTCTAACATCTTCGTAACCAGCTTTCTGCAAGCTATCAGGATGGATAAAAACCTCAACATATTCTTTATTAACCACCACGAGCCTCTCCACATCTCCCGACGGTACAACACGAGAGAAAAACTCATTTACAGTTATTTCCTTTCCTGATTTCTGAAAAGTAAATAACTGGATTCCCAACAATAACAATGCTATAATGAAATAAATCCAATAGACAGAGAACCCTTTTTTCTTTCCATTTTCCTTACTCATCGCTTTTTTCTGCAGTTATCTGGTTCTGGGTTTTTCCGGTTGTTTCATTTGCCATAGTCATCATTCCACTTCCCTCTACTATATAAGTGGGATAGTCGCTCCAGAGGTCCTCAAGATTGTAGTAGTCCCTTGCTTCGGGAAGCATAATATGGACCACATAGTCAAGATAATCAAGGACTGCCCAGCGCCTTGTGTCAGTGCCTTCTCTGACAAATGGAATAGCGCCTATCTCTTGTTTGAGTTTTAATTCAATCTCTTCAAGTAGGGTTTTAATATGTGTATCAGCTTCTCCGGTCACTATTACGAAGAATTCTGCCGGAGTGTCTCCACCCCGCATATCAATAACCACTGGCTCAATACCTTTCTTGTCAAGAACTGCGTCCAATATGACCCGAACTGGCTCTGGCAAGTCCCCTATTTTCTTAAACCCCATAAAAATTCAAACCAATTTTTTACCTTAGTAATCCTTATGAGTTTAACCGTAGTTTACTGTGGAAAGGTTCCCTCCACTCAAGACATTGCATGGAAACACTATATATGCTATAACATTGAAAAAGTGGCTTTTTGGACCGACATTCAGACTTCAGGGCGAGGACGCCTTGGTAGAACTTGGCTAACACCACCTAAAAGGGCTATAGCATTTTCAATCTCCTTCTCCGTTAATTTAAACCCAGCCGAAAATGAAATCTTATCGTCAAAACTAGCTCTGCACTTAATTAATTTCCTTGCTAAATGCTTTCCCCCATTAAAGCCAATCCTGAGATTAAAACATCCCAACGACATTTACATTAATGACAGAAAAGCTTGTGGTATTCTTATTGAAAGCAAAACCAGAGGGGATACTATATATGCTCTCACTGTCGGCATCGGCATAAATGTTTTTCCCTTTGAATTTCCCGAGGAAATAAAAGCTACATATTTAGCTAGCGTTGTTCAAGACATGCCCCCTCTACCAGTCTTAGCTGATATGCTGACACATGTTACCTTTCAGTTCTTCAAGTCTTATTTAATTTAGCAGAAAATTTAGTATCCAATGGCATATGAACAAGTTGTAAAGCAAAAACAACTGGGTAGTAGCACATTAAAATACGTCTCTTTGGCAGAGGCAGAAAAGCATATGAAAGCAAACATTGCAAAGCTACCCTACTCTATAAGAATTTTGGCGGAAAATGTTCTGCGTAACTATGACGGGGAAACAGTTACAGATGAGCATATTAAACAAGTATTATTTTGGGAACCCCAAGGAAAAAGAAAAGATATTCCATTTTTCCCCGGGCGTGTTCTTATGCAGGATTTTACAGGTGTTCCTGCAGTTGTTGACTTAGCATCTATGCGTGATGCCCTTGCACAAAAGGGCAAGGACCCTTCCATAGTTAACCCTGTCATTCCCGCCGATTTAGTTATTGACCACTCTGTCCAAGTAGACTATTTCGGGTCCATTGATGCCTATAAACTTAATGTTGAATGGGAATATAGAAGAAATCGTGAAAGATATCAATTTTTGAAGTGGGCACAGCAAGCATTTAAGAACATGCGAATCGTCCCCCCTGGAATGGGCATAGTTCATCAAGTTAATTTAGAATACTTGGCTACAGTAGTTATTGAAAGGGATGGTTGGGCATTTCCAGACACCCTCCTTGGTATGGACTCGCATACCCCAATGGTGAACGGAATAGGGGTTGTTGGCTGGGGAGTGGGAGGCATAGAGGCGGAAGCCGCTATGCTTGGACAACCAGTTTATTTCTTAACACCTGACGTTATCGGCTTAAAATTAACCGGTAAGCTAAAAGAAGGAGTTACAACCACAGACCTAGTTCTTACTATAACTCACTTATTAAGGCAATATGGTGTTGTAGGGAAGTTTGTGGAAGTGTTTGGCGATGGATTGGACCATCTAACAGTTCCAGACAGAGCAACAATTAGTAATATGTCTCCCGAATTTGGATGCACAATCACTTATTTCCCCATAGATGAGCAAACCCTTGCCTATTTACGTTTAACAGGACGCTCGGAAGACCTAATCAAACTTGTAGAGCACTATGCAAAAGAAAACTACTTATGGCGAGATGAGTCCAGTCAGGTTCAATATACTGATGTTCTGGAGTTAGATTTATCAACTGTTGAGCCAACATTAGCAGGACCTCGCAGACCACACGAAAAAGTGCTCTTGAAAGATGTTAAAAAACGTATTTTTGAATTATTTAAATCAGATTATCAAGTTAAAGAGATTAAAAGGGCAGAAATTAAGATTGGGGATGAGGAAGTTGAGATAGGAGACGGTTCACTCGTACTGGCAGCCATAACTAGTTGCACTAACACTTCCAATCCATTTGTCCTAATAGGTGCAGGAATTGTTGCTAAAAAAGCGGTGGAGCGAGGCTTACAAGTAAAACCATGGGTGAAAACAAGTTTTGCCCCAGGCTCACGAGTGGTTAAAGAATATCTTGAAAAGGCTGATTTAATGCCATTTTTAGAAGCACTCAGATTCCATATAGTAGGATATGGTTGTACAACATGTATAGGAAACAGTGGTCCATTGCCGGAACCAGTTGCCACGGCAATAAAAGAAAATGACCTCACTGTCGCTTCAGTACTTTCAGGAAACCGAAACTTTGAAGGCAGGATTAACCCACTTATTAAGATGAACTTTCTTGCCAGTCCGCCATTAGTGGTTGCTTACGCCCTTGCTGGAAGGATAGACTTTGACCCATATAACGAACCTTTGACTTATGACCCAAACGGTAGACCCGTTTTCCTAAAAGATATCTGGTTTACTCCAGAAGAGGTTTTTGAAATAATGAAAAATGTTATAAATTCTGAAGAGTTTAGAAAGAACTACGAGAAGATATTTGACGGTGACGAATTCTGGCAATCTTTAGAAGCACCTACAGGAGAACTCTTCAAATGGGAAGATAACTCTACCTATGTTAGAAAAGCGCCCTGGTATGATGTTCCTGATGAACCTGCTTTACCATCTGACATAAAGGGTGCGCGAGTGCTAGTTAAGGCTGCAGATAATATTACAACGGACCATATTTCTCCAGCTGGTCCTATACAGCCCGATTCGCCCGCTGGGAAATACCTACTTGAACGGGGCGTAAAGCAGTATGAACTCAACACTTATGGTGCCAGAAGGGGCAACCACGAAGTAATGGTGAGGGGAACTTTTGCCAATCCTCGCATGAGAAATCTACTTGTTGACAAAGAAGGATGGTGGACAAAGCACTTCCCTTCAGGAGAAATTATGAGTGTTTATGATGCTTCTGTTAAGTATAAGCAAGATAATGTGCCTCTGATTGTCCTGGGAGCCAAGAATTATGGCATGGGTTCCTCACGAGATTGGGCAGCCAAAGGTCCTCAATTGCAGGGAATAAAAGCCGTAATTGCAGAAAACTTTGAACGCATACACAGGTCCAACTTAGTTGGAATGGGAATTATCCCGCTGGAATTTATTGATGGTCAATCATATGAAAGTCTTGGACTGACCGGAGAGGAGGAATATTTCATTTATGGACCTGCTTCCAAGCTTGAACCATTTGCTACTTGGGAAGTGATTGCTAAAAAACCAGATGGGACAGAAATCAAATTCAACGTTAGAGTGAGACTGGAATCTCCTGTAGAAGTCAAATACATTAAAGAAGGGGGTATATTACCATATATCTACAGACAATTTTTAAAACAATAAGCCTTTTAAGGAAAAAATAGGATGACTATTAAGCATTTCTGCACTTTAATTCGCTGTACAAACTTGATTATTATTGCTATCACTATGGCTATGGTGAAATACCTTATTATTGACCCGATATTAGAAGCAATTTTGTTGCCTCCCCTCCTTACTGACCCGCTTTTCATTATGCTTGTTTTGTCAGTTGTATTAGTGGCTGCCGGAGGATACGCTATTAACGATTATTTTGACACTGCAGTAGATTCTATAAATAAACCTGAGCGAGTGGTCGTGGGAACAGCCCTATCAAGACGAAAAACACTACTTATGCATCTTATTTTAACAACTATTGGGATAATCTTAGGCTTATATGTAGGATGGAAAGTGGGGCGTCCTTCCCTTGGCTTGTTTCATATCATTTCGGCAGGATTGCTATGGTTTTATTCATCATCGTATAAAAAAACCGTTCTTGTGGGCAATGTGGTCATTTCTCTCTTAGTTGCATTAGTTGTCCTGCTTCCTCTCTTTTATGAATACCAGATTTACACAAGTATGATAGACCCCTTCAAGCTATTAAAACATTCCTATATGATTATGACCCGTGTGTTTGCTTATGCGTTCTTCGCCTTTATGTTAACTCTGATACGGGAGATTGTGAAAGATATGGAGGATGCTTCTGGAGACTTCCAGTTTGGAATTCGCACTATGCCAGTAGTAATTGGAATAACAAACACAAAATGGATAACTGGGATTCTGCTTGTCGCCACAATTTTTGTGCTGGGTAGGATAATTAAGTATGTCTGGGAAACAGGTAATCAGACTTTGGCAATGTATGGTCTTGCAGCAGTTATAATCCCCTTATTCGTAGCACTGCTAATGCTTATTAAAGCTCAGTCAAAACAGGATTTCCACAAGCTTTCCTTATTCCTAAAAATGATTATGTTCTCGGGAATTCTCTCAATTGTAGTTTATTACGTAACATTTATGGGATACATACCAACCAGCTTCTAAATCACGCCGTATGAAATGGGCAAGCAAATTCCCCATTGTTCTGGCAAGTTCATCGCCAAGACGAATACAACTACTGAAATTGCTTGACATTGACTTCACAGTTTTCTCCATTCCCGTAAACGAATTGGAACAGCACCCCGATGGACCAGAAGAACTTGTTTTACGCAACGCCACTCTCAAAGGAGAAGCAGTAAAAAAACACTACCCAGAGCATCTGATTATTGCTGCCGACACAACGGTATGGCTCGGCAACAAAGCCCTGCAAAAACCAACATCTCCAGAAGAAGCTTTCCAATTTTTAAAATTACTCTCAGGTAGGTCCCATATCGTATATTCAGGAGTCTATATCGCCTCTCCCGAACAAACAGAAACTTTCATTGACACAACAGAAGTCACTTTCCACAACATAACAGATGAGGAAATTAACTACTACATTGAGAAATACAAACCCTTTGATAAGGCTGGAGCATACGGTGCCCAAGACTGGGCTGGACTAGTGTTTATTAAGGAAATAAAAGGAGATTTTTATAATGTAATGGGATTGCCGGTGTCCAAATTGTGGAGATGTCTACAAAAGTATTTAACATGGAGTTAAAAATAATTTCCGGAGGACAGACGGGAGTTGATATGGCTGCCCTTGATGCAGCACTGAAAGTTGGTTTCCCAATTGGAGGATGGTGTCCCAAAGGACGCCTTAGCGAAGCAGGAACAATTCCTTTAGCGTATTCCCTTAAAGAAACACCCTCACCAGACGCCTCTCAACGAACCGAATGGAACGTTAGGGATAGCGACGCAACACTCATCATCTCTCCCTTTCCTGTAGTCTCCAACGGAACAGCATACACACTCAAAATGATAGAAAAGCACAACAAACCATTCGTAGTCCTTAATTGCGACCAACTGTTACCTGCTTCAAACTTGGTTACTTGTCTAAGCCAATGGGTCAATGACCTCGGAATCAATGTGTTAAACATTGCCGGTCCGAGAGAAAGCAAGGTGCCGGGTATATACAGAAATGCTCTTAATTTCCTTGTTATATTTTTCAGGCGTTTAAGAACTATAGCCTAATTCGGAACACTGAATAGCTAAAAATTAGTTTCTTAAAGCGCAAAATAACATCATAATGGCAAAGAAGAGACCAATGACCCCTGAAGCCGCTAGAAGAATCCAAAGTGCGGCAGATAGAAAGCCAAACAGTAAAACGGCAAAGACAGGTTTTAAGCAACGAGCACAGCGCGCCGCAGACAGAAATAGAAAAAATAAATAAATCTGGGATTAAAATATTATTATAGCTCTTTGCATTGACTTGTGATTACTTTGTCCCATTAGACTTCAGTACAGAATTTTCAATTTGCAACTGTCGTACTAAACTTTCCAATTCTGCAATTCTCTGGTTGTATTCTTTTAACAATTCAATAACATACACGCTCAGAAGTTGATAGTTGATACTAATTGGATTTCCGTTTTGGTCATATTGAACAAGTGCTGTTAAGCCCAGAGAATCCAGTTGTTCGGCTATGTATCCGATTGATTGATGCCCTGATTCTTTATAAGTGAATTGTTTGGGTTCCAAGGAAAGGACTTTTTGCCAGTTATCAACAAAAGGTCTAATGTTCTCTTTGACACGGGCGGAAGATGACTGATAGTATATACCTCCCGTAACGGGGTCATAAACAAGGGTTGAGCCGGTGCCTGCCGTCAGCCCTGCCACCGCCAGCTTGGTTGGCGGCGTTGAAGTTCCTATTCCAACATTTCCGTTAGAATGGAGAATCCATACTCGTTCAACACCGTGCGTTGCTAAAATTAAATCGGCTCTCCCATCTGTACAAGAAGTACCCAAATCGCAGTAAGAAGAAATGATATCTGGTATTCCAGCTCCGTTTTCTACACCCACCCAAACATTTCTATTGAAGTAAAATCTAGGATTTGTTGTGTAAATATGAGCACCAAAACTGTTAGCTGTTCCTATTGCAACCCAACCATTAGGATTAGTTATGTAAAATGGCCAATTTGATTGAGTTTTAACATTCACCTTTGCGTCCGTTCCCTGGGCAACGAGAAAGATATCACGTCCCCCAGTTCCATTGTCATAAGTGAATATAGTAAAATCATCGCCATCACCATAAAATGGGTCATTATTATTCCACATAAATCCGCCCCAGTAGGTTCCAGGGTCACCAAATCTAATAAACCTATATGGATTTCCTGTTCCCAATCCGGGCCAGAGATAGTTTATGTCTGCTGTTCCTTCCACATGTAAATGATGTTGAGGATTATCCGTATTAATACCGACCATTCCCCATGTGTGTCCAACTTTTGGAGCCAAAGACAGAACTGTGTCCCAACCTGTCCCATCATCATCAATTACCATAAATCTCAATCGTGGAGTTGTACCTCCTGAGCCGGCATCAGCGACTATTAAAGCCGTGTTATAGTTTCCGCCTGCATCGTTTAGGGCATCAAAGAAGATTCCTGCGTCGGCACCTGCCGGACCAACCGCATCCAACGTAAGAAGTTGCCCATGAACCCCAGGCGTGTCCTCTATTTCAAAAGGACCAAGGGGTGCAGTAGTGTGAACACCTATGTTGCCAGTGTTAGGGTCCTCATAGATTGCCGAATTGCAAAGGTCCGTGCCTGTCCATTTCTGAACAAAATTTGCCGAAACTGTGGCACATAAGGGAGTCAAGAACCCTGGTCCTGGGGTTTGCCATGTCGGGGGAACGCCTACACCCCCACTAACTAAGATGTCTCCAGCATTCCCAGCAGTATTAGCTGGCATCAAAGCACCTTCCAAACGCAAATTACCCCTGACGTCTAATTTCTCTGATGGAGTAGTGGTTCCTATACCAACTCCTACAGCAGGGTCAAAGGTTACCTGACTACCTGCAATGTTAAAGTGAATATAGACCTTTCCACCGTCCATATTCAGATGCAAGTTAGACGGAGTTCCTGTTGTTGTTGACCTGCTCATTATTTCATTGTCGTCAATAACTATGTTCTGACCATTATTTCCAATTTGTAGGTATCCACCACCAGCAGGGGTAGCATCGGTACCATTGTCCACGTGCAACGGAACGGCAGGAGTGAACCGCAACACACCGACAAACCCATTGTTTTTGACTATGAACTTAGTTGCCCCTGCAACGCTAACTCGGAACAGGTCCTGCGTGTACGTCGTAGGAACGTCAATGTGGAGTTTAGCGTTTGGCGTTGGTTCGCCAATCCCAACATTTTGAGCCCCAACCTCAAAAGCCCCTGTTACACACATCACTCCGCTTATTATTAAAGAGATATGCTTCCCCCACATAGCAAGCCTTTTTTATTATTATACGGATTTAAACCCTAAATCGTTCAAATGGATACTCCCGGTTAATAGAACATCCTACTACTCTGCAAGTTTTAATAAATTAACAGCACTTTCTCATTATCTCACAAATTTCTTGTGTTTTTGAAACTGCCAAAATAATCTCTAATAATTCGTGGCATTTATAAAAAAACTTCTTATATTTGCAAAGTGATGATTGGCAATCCATTGAGGGACAGGGGGGCACTACTCTTCGTGTTTTTGGTTTCATTTATGGCTGTTGATGCCGTCATTGCCGAGTTCACTGGCACAAAAATCTTTTCCTTGGAAAAAACCTTGGGCATAGACCCAATCTATTTCAATCTATGGGGAATGAAATTATCCCTTGACCTAACGGCAGGGGTTGTGTTCTGGCCCCTTGTATTCGTGATAACGGATTTAATAAATGAGTACTTTGGCAGACGGGGGGTTCGCATTGCTTCGTTTTTTACCGCTTTGCTAATTGGCTATGCTTTTTTAAGTGTTAATGTGGCACTAAATCTTGAACCTTCTGAGTTCTGGATGTTGGAAAGACTCAATGATGGCACCGTAATCAATCGGGAAGAGGCGTTCCATGCCGTGTTTAAACAGAGTGGTTGGATAATGATTGGTTCCATTACTGCTTTCTTAATCGGACAATTGCTTGATGCCCTTAGTTTCTATTGGATTAAGACCAAGACAGGTGAGCGGATGCTATGGCTCCGTGCAACTGGCTCCACCGCCATTAGCCAATTAGTTGACTCATTTGTTGTGATATATATCGCATTTGGCATTGGTGCAGACTGGTCAATGGTACATGTCATAGCAGTGGCAACATTAAATTACATATACAAACTCGTGGCGGCAATTGCCGTAACACCCCTTATCTACATTGCCCACTGGATAATTGAACTGTATCTTGGCAGGAACTTAGCGTGCCGTCTCAAAACCGCTGCACTGAGAATGTCCTAATTTTATTCTCAAACAGAGTTAAGGATGAATAAGGCTACCATAGTGGAATGCCCACGGGATGCCATGCAAGGTATCAAAACAATCATCCCGACTGAAACAAAAGTTAAATATCTAAACACCCTGTTGCAAGTGGGCTTTGACATAATAGACATTGGCAGTTTCGTCTCTCCCAAAGCAGTCCCCCAAATGGCAGACACCCCACAAGTGCTTGAATCTCTCAACTTGGACAAAACGAAGTCGGAACTACTTGTGATTGTAGCTAACTACAAACATTCACAAAGGGCACTGCCCTACTCTCAGGTAAAATACTGGGGCTACTCATTTGGTATTTCGGAAACTTTTATGAACCGAAATCTTCGCACCACACGGGAAGAAGGACTTAAAGAAGTGGAAAAAATCTTGTCTCTTGCAGAAAACAATGGCTACACAGTCGTTGTTTATCTATCCATGGCATTCGGAAACCCTTATGACGACCCGTGGTCCCCTGAAGAAGTGTTCCATTGGGCTCGCAAACTGTATGAATTAGGCGTCACCCATCAGGTCCTTGCAGACACCACAGCAATGGCTACTCCAGAAACAATATCATTATTATGCAAACATTTCCCAGAAGAAGTTCCTGTCAAACACTGGGGTATCCACTTGCACACCACGCCAACAAACTGGAAAGAGAATGTTAGTTCAGCATGGGACTCAGGCTGCAGACGGTTTGATAGTGCCTTAGGTGGCTATGGAGGTTGCCCTTTCGCAGCAGATGAACTAGTCAGTAACTTACCAACGGAAAACCTCTTGGAATTCCTGAGAGAGAAAGATGCATTGCCAGGCCTTAACTGGGAAGCATTAAAGCAAGCCCGTGAAATGTTACCTTCTGTGTTCCTGAAAGATTTTAATTTTTCAAAACATTAGACATAAAAAATTTTTCTATGATTTTCCAAATCCCCAATCAGGCAAATAAACATGAGAAAACATCAAACACCCCTTGGCAATATCGCAATCATATTTCTTACTTTTTAACTTGTATTTCTTTTTTAGAGATTCATATACTTCTTCCATTACGTAGAATTCTGCAGGCAGCACCTGAAACCTTCCTCGTCCAAGGAAAGGTAAAATACTCAAAAGATTACGAACAAGGATAAGAACGGGAAGAGTCATAACAAACAGGAAAATATAGTTTGGTCTGTTCTGCAAAGTAGCAAAAGCGAAAGTCTCCATTGGCTTATTCTTTGCCCTATTGGGGTCAATATACCCATCATTATCAACGTTCAATTGACGTTCCAGATTAGAGATAGCGGTCATGTATAACTTAAAAGCAAGCAATACGATACCATAGCGCCACATGTGCTGCAAGGAATATATTATTGTATCCCTGTTTATAGAGGCTCCTGACTTCTTAACTTGCAACTTGTCTAAAATCTCATCAAGATATTCCTTAGGAGTGGAACATATATTATAAACATAATTAGAATAAATTTGCCTTATATCAATATTGACTATGAAAATTACATAAAAAATATCCATTGGGTCCATGTCCTTAAATAATCCATTTGCATTCTCTTGAATATTTAAAAGCAATGTGTAGTATGCTTTTTGGTTCTTGGCATATTTGACCCGTAAAATCGCACTCTTGACAAGCGCAATGAATTTATTTAAAAAGGCAACAAATGAATAAGCAAAATAAACAGCATACAGAAAGACATAAGCTGGAAATATTATGATATATGCCAACGACATTTGTACAACAAACTTAACTGCAGACTTTCGGGGCATCACTTTACGAATTCTCATGTAATAAGTTGCTAGTATTATTAAACATATTGGAAGAGCAGAAATCAAATAAGAAGTTATTACAAAAGAAAAATTCCTTAGGTCAATCGGTACAAAGTCAAAGTAGAATGTAAACACCACCTGAAACAGAATCGTAAAAATGCTATAGAAAAAGAAAAAGTAGAACACAGGAATCGTATTGTCAATAATTTCGTTGAATGCTTCTGTATACCTACTGAGTAAAGCTATTGACCTATTTACTGCAATATCTTCACAGTGAACAACTGAATATGTCTTTTCTTTGATTCCTGCTTTTTTAGTGAAGTATCTGATTTTTGTTTCAGAGATGGGAAACAGTAGAAGATACTTTGTATTTAGGTTTTTAAAATAGCCCTTTTCTGCCCAATCAATAATTATTCTTGCGCTATGATTAGTAAGAACATATGAAACAACTTCATAAATGAGAATTGACCCTACACTACTCCATGGGTCCCTTACAAAAATTCTATATAAATAATCTGGTATATCAGCAAACGCTTCTAATACTCTAATTATAATACCCTTAATTGTCTTCAAAAAAGCAAAAAGCAGTTGCTTCACGACCCTCCGCATTTTTCAGGATTTTGGCAAGTTAGATTTTATATACGAATCATAACATATAATAGTAATCATGTCAACCGTGTCCACGTTTTGTATTATACGTCACAATACCCAAAAAGGTTTCGCTATAAAAAGTGTCAAAACACCACGAAAGCAATTTCTCTATTTACTGCCAAGTAAACCGATTTTACAACATAAAACCGGCATATGTTTTGCTTAATTTTGCATCAAAATAAAAGCATATGTTTAGAAAAGTGTCAATGCTTGTGGGCCTGGCCATCTTTGGAACAAGTATCTTTGCTCAGGATTCAGTAACTGTTTTCACGAAGTACTACCCTGCTTCCACTAATTATGTAGCACAGAAATGGTCAATGAAAATTTATCAATTAACAGATAGCAGTTTTATTCTTCTTGGAAATCAAGGAGCTGGGAGGGCTCTTTACGCTCTGCATATCAGCAATGACGGCACCCCCTTGCACTTCCACACCTATAGCAAACCCTTTGGCCTTTTCAGGTTCCATCTGACACCTTGGGGAGACCTATATGCTTTCATTGCTCAGCCAGATGGATACATTTTTAAACTAAAACTTAACCCTGTTCAGGGCTTTGACACAGTATGGCAAAAACAATACTTCCATCTAAGCTCACCATTTATCACGTTTCATCAATATGGACAAACTCTTGTTGAACAAAATAGGATTTATACCATCGGAAGATTTCAAGTTAATGGTTCTTACAAACCCTGTGTTTTTGTGTTAGATACTCTTGGGAATCTTGTTAATGCATGGTTGGACCTCGCCGCGCCCGATGCAATTGAAGGGTCTGTGGTGAGGCATCCAGACGGTGATTTAATACTTGCTTACAGAACCGAATTAGGAAGATATGCTGTAGTGAAAATTAGCCCTGATTTTCAACAAGTGAGGTGGGCTCGCCTTATTCAGGACGAAGCAGTTCCTTATGTACTTGTTGACCCTCAAACTGGATATATATGGGCGTTTAGTGATGGGTGGGGTGCCATTTTGGATATTTTAGCCTTTGATACAAACGGCAATCTGAAAATCTCAAAAGCCTACCAGGGAACTGGCGGTGTTGTCCATAAGGCACTGTTCTATGAAGACAGAGTGATGGTGTTTACTTCTGTGAAGGCATTTATACTTTCTCGTAATGATGGTTCTTTGATAAAGGCGGCATTCATAGGCACTAACAATTTGAATGCACCAATCTCTGTCTCTGATGTAATCTTCACACTGGACAGTGCCTTTGTCTTCGCCGCTAATGATGCACAGGGCAAATTCACTCTTGTTAAAACAAATCGCTTCCTTGATGCTGGAACATGCGACTGGGTGATACCCGACACTCCCGAGACTCGCCCCACTACAAATATTCAAATCTATACGCCTTCGTTTGTTGACAGCGCTACGAACTTCTCTGCCGCAAACGTTCCTATGAACACACCCACTCAATATCTCCCGCTTGATTCGGCACATTGCCCCGCTCAAACCATTCCAAACACTATCGTTGGCGTTGCACAGACACTCTCAGGCTTAGAAACGGAAGTAATCGCAGTGGAAAATGGCATTATCATTAAGCCACAAGCCAGTGCAAGCATTGAAATATATTCCATTGAAGGCAAGATAATTGAACGCCTTAGCAATATATCCATGCCCAAATACATTCCACTGAAGCAAGGGGTCTATGCTATCAAAATCAAAGAGCAAAACGCAGAAGATGTAATTAAGGTGATCGTATTTTAGCATTGACTTTTCTCTTAGCCGGTTCATTTTGAATTTGTTAATTTCATACTTAAAATTATGAACGCATGCCTGAAAAATACGTATTACACGGAGACGATTTACAGGCTGTTGAGCTGGTGCTTGACCCTGGGGAAGCTGCCATTGCAGAGGCAGGACACTTTATGATGATGGACCCCGGAATTGCAATGAATACTATTTTGGGTGATGGGAGCGAAAAACACTCAGGGTTCTTTGGAAAACTGGTTTCTGCGGGTAAAAGGCTTCTCACAGGCGAAAGCTTATTCATGACATTATTTGAAAACAAATCCGGCAGACCTCAAAGCGTATTTTTTGCCGCTCCATATCCTGGGAAGATTGTTCCCGTTGATTTAAAAGAAGTTGGTGGGACCTTGCTCGCTCAAAAAGATAGCTTCCTATGTGCCTACCGGGGCGTTGCTGTCGGAATAGCGTTCCATAAAAAGATTGGAGCCGGACTATTTGGGGGGGAAGGCTTCATCCTTGAAAAATTGGAAGGAGACAAATTAGTTTTTCTGCATGCAGGCGGAACAATAATAGAACGAACGTTGCAACCTGGCGAAACATTAAGAATTGATACTGGTTGCATAGTGGCATTCCAGCCTACCGTTGACTACGACATTCAATTCGTTGGCGGAATCAAAAACTGGCTATTTGGCGGGGAAGGGCTTTTCTTCGCAACATTAACCGGTCCAGGCAAGGTATGGATTCAAACCCTTCCTTTCAGTAGATTGGCAGACAGAATCATTGCTTCTGCACCATCTATTGGCGGTAAAAGAAAAGGAGAGGGAAGCTTAGCAGGAGGACTGTTTGATATGTTAGGAGGTGATAATGACTAAATGACAACAGGCTTCAATTAGTCATGTCAAGCCTTGATTTACTCAGAGAAGAGATTCGCAACAGTGTCCCTATTGTTGAAGTTATTGGCAGATATGTCCGTTTGGAACGCTCAGGTTCCAATTTCAAAGGTCTGTGCCCTTTCCATAACGAAAAGACACCGTCGTTTTTCGTATCGCCAACAAAGAAGATTTTTAAGTGTTTTGGTTGTGGGGAAGGGGGTGATGTAATCTCTTTCATACAAAAATATGAAAACATTTCCTTCTGGGAAGCAGTTAAGAAACTTGCTGATGAATATGGAATTGACCTTTCAGAATACACTATACAAAAAGACGAGCAAAAAAGAACTTCTTCCGTAGAAAGACTGAAACGGGCGAACATAGTGGCTATGGAATTCTTTGCTTCCAACCTATTTTCCGATATAGGGCAGCAGGCTCTTGAATACTTACATTCCCGCAATGTGGACGACACAACAGCCAGAGTATTCAGGCTTGGATATGCACCCAACGACAACTCCCTAATCTCATACGTGCAAAAACGAGGAGTTCCGCCAGAGGCATTAATAGAAGTGGGGCTTGCCAGACGCTCAACAGATGGCTCATTAACTCCCTTTTTCAGAAACAGAGTAATTTTTCCAATATTTGATAGGGGGAACATACCCATTGGATTTGCAGGCAGAGCGATTGACCCACAGGATGAACCCAAATACCTTAACATAACAAACACCCCTATTTACGATAAAAGCAAAGCCTTCTATGGAATCAATATCGCCCTACCCGAAATCATCCGGTCCCAACAGGCAATTATAGTGGAAGGCTACATGGATGTTATCGGGTTCTACAAAGCAGGAATAAAAAGAAGCATTGCCACATGCGGCACGGCACTCACAGAAGACCACGCCAAAATACTTAGAACAATCGCTCCACAAGTCATTTTAGCCTACGACAGCGATGAAGCAGGAATGAAAGCCCGATATCAAAGTGCTATGACCCTACTAAAACACGACATTACACCATTAACTATAATCTTTCCAGACAGCGAAGACCCAGACAGCTACGTCAACAAGCACGGAACACAAGCACTACAAGAACTGCTAAAAAAACCCGTTGATTTTATAGAATTCTGGCTAAATAAGATATGGCATGAGGCTCTTTCTCCTACCAAGCAAGCAGAGGCAATCCGTGAAATTCTTCAATTAATAGCAGTAATTCCAGACACTTTAAAAATGGAGGGATACATCCGGCTTGTGGCTACTAAAACAGGAATTGACCCCAAACTACTGAAAAAAGAACTCAGAAAAATCATTCGCAATAATGCTATTGCCATACCCTCAGAATTAAAGACATCACAACACTCACAGCCCTCATTCCAAAAACCAGTTTTTAGCTTTCTTAAAGAGATGACACAATTTATATTAAAATATGGTTTTTACAAGGTAAAAGTTTCTGAAGACTCAGGAGAAAGCCTCGTAAGAGACATAATTCTTAATTCTATAGACCAATCCCTTATTTCATACGACCCTATATACGAGGAGATATTACAGATTTTAAAAAGCCTCACTGAGCCACCCTCGTCTCCTGAGGATTTGCCTCTTTCGGAAGAAGCTCGCAAAACCCTATGGCACCTCATTGACTCTCCATCTATGCTAGAACAACTATTTCAGATGCCAATAAACACCAGTGCTGACATATTGCAAGACGTCAAAAGGATTCAAAACTTTGCCCGCCTTTTGTCCTTACAACTACAGCGAAAGGAATTACAGGAGCGCCTGAAAGATACCGACAATGAAGAAAAACAACAACTATATACGCAAATTTGGGAGTTATCAAGAGAGATAAATAAATTACTTCAAGAGGCAGGCTTAGGAATTTCAATACCAATTGATTAAACTTGGCGGAGGGGGCGGGATTCGAACCCGCGAGCCCCCTTACGGGGACCAATGGATTTCGAGTCCACCCCGTTCGACCGCTCCGGCACCCCTCCTTTCACATTAGTAAAAAAGAAAATCAAATGGATGGTTCCTTAGTTCTGCTTTAATTTAGCAACTGAAGAAGCACGATATGAGAATAATTCTATTTGGCACTGGCAGGATGGGACAGGCAATTATGAGATTGGCTAAAGAGAAAGCCTATGAACTTGTCGCTGCATATAATTCCAGCAATATAGAACAGGCTAAGAAGCACGGTTTGCCAACTGCCGACGTCTGCATTGATTTCTCCTCTCCAGAAGCCGTGATTCAAAATATTCAATTTGCATGGAAAACAGGTTTACCCATAGTTGTTGGAACAACTGGTTGGTATGACCACTTAGATGAAATTAAACGACGGGCACAGAATGGCGAGGGAACAATTCTGGTAGGTAGCAATTTCGCCCCAGGAGTCAATCTTCTGTTTTTGCTTAGTGAAACAATTGCAAAGTTTATAAACTTTTTTGATTTCAATGTGGGCATTAAGGAAATTCACCATATTCACAAGAAAGATGCTCCCAGTGGAACGGCTATCACAATAGCCAACAAGATAATTAATTTTAGTAATAAATTTGACGAATGGAAACTTACTCAAGACGAAAAAAAGGCTTCTGCAAAAACACTTCCTATCTATGCAGTCAGAGAAGGCGAAGAAGTCGGAACACATATTATTTCATTAGAAAACAAACTGGAACGACTTAAAGTTGAACACAATGCCTTGTCGCGAGAGGTGTTTGCCCTCGGTGCCCTTGAAGCAGCAAAATGGATAATAAATAAATCAGGGTTCTTTACCGTTGAAGATTTTTACAAGAAAATTTTGAGTTAAATGAAAAAACTCTGGCAGAAGATTAAAAAAGGCTATTACAAATTACCCTATTGGGTTAGGGAATGGGTCATTCCGATACTCATTATCCTTGCCATTAGAGAATTCCTTGCTGCCCCATATAGGATTCCTACTACCAGTATGGAAAACACATTACTTGCAGGAGACTTCGTAGTGGTATCAAAATTAGCCTATGGACCAAGACTCCCACAAACAATAGGTATTCCCTTTACTCATCAAGAAATTCCCTTTACAGGAATAAGGTCTTACATCCCTATTCAATTGTTGCCATACATAAGGCTTCCCGGATTAGATACTGTCAAACGAGGTGATATATTTGTGTTTTTAACTCCTGAAGACACCTTGCATCCAGTTGACAGAAGAATGCACTACATAAAACGATGTGTAGCACTACCCGGTGATGTCATTGAAATTAAAAATGGGGAGATATATGTAAATGGAGAGTTACAGCCTTCTCCGCCAAAGGCAACGTACTTACATTTCGTATTCACAAAAAATAACGTTCCCATAAATCCAGTATACTTAGAAC
>JAJRPU010000243.1 GCA_024280615.1 Bacteroidota bacterium
AATAGGCAACTTGAAAGACATAACGTTGCGAGCAATAGAAGTCCTTAAAGAGTGCCCTATAATATTAGCTGAGGACACGAGGAAAGCCCAGATATTGTTAAAAACTTACGATATAAAGCCTCAGAGACTTATTTCTTTTTTCAAAGACAATGAGCACACACGGATAGGTATGGTAATTAAACTCCTTAAAGAAGGCAATGAGGTTGCATACATTACAGAGGCGGGAACCCCTGGAATTTCGGATCCGGGCTATTTGCTCGTTAAAACTTGTTATGAAAACAGTATTGAAGTTGATTGTCTTCCGGGTCCCACTGCCCTTATCCCTGCCCTTGTCCTGTCCGGCTTGCCCTCAGACAGGTTCTGTTTTGAAGGATTTCTGCCCCGCCGCAAATGGAAAAAACGACTTGAGGAATTGCGCACGGAACCCAGAACAATGATATTCTATGAATCCCCTTTCCGGCTGGCTAAAACCTTAGCCAGACTGGCTCAATTCTTTGGTGAGGGACGGCAAGGAGCTGTGATAAGGGAAATCTCCAAAGTTCATCAGGATGTGAAAAGGGGCACTCTTAAAGATTTAACAACACACTATCTTGAAAATCCTCCCAAGGGAGAATGTGTAATTGTAGTAAAAGGCTACGATGAGGATAGGACGGAAGAAGATAAAGGATAGTGCTATAAGACTTGTTCTGTCTGTGACGTCCGGCATATTGCTTGCTGTTTCGTGGCCCCCCCATCCATTCTATTTTCTTATTTTTGTCGCTTTCATTCCCCTGTTGTGGGTGTGGTTAAAGGAACGTTCTATCCTGAGGCTTTGGGGCTATTCGTATACCACTTTCCTAATATGGAATGTTAGTTCCACGTGGTGGATAATAAATGCTACATTGCCTGGCGGGGTCTTTGCTATGGTGGCTAATTCATTTTTAATGACCATTCCTTTTGTTATAAGCAAATGGGTAAGAAAAAAACTGAATTTGCGTCTTGGGTGGATAGCGTTGATAAGTGGCTGGCTGGCTTATGAACATTTCCATTTTCACTGGGAGGCTGCCTGGCCATGGCTAACTATTGGACATGTTTTTGCCACCATGCCCTCTGTGGTTCAGTGGTATGAATACACGGGTCCTCTGGGTGGAACCCTCTGGGTTCTTTTGCTAAATGCGTTTTTCGTAGGGCTTCTTTATCCTCTTCGCAAGAAAGTAATGCGGGGAGTATATGCCTCTTTGATAATAGTGTTTCTGTCATTTCCAGTAATATTTTCCTTCTGGACTTACAATCATTATTCCTGTGAAGGAAACCAGATAAAAGCTCTAATTATTCAGCCCAATATTGACCCCTATGGAGAAAAATTCTACATTCCCTCAGACAGTCAGATATTATGGTTCCTTGAACTGGCTCGTCCTTATCTATCAAACGACATTGACGTCATGGTTCTTCCTGAAACTGCCATTCCGGGTGGTATTTGGCTTCACGAATTGGATACAGCGAAATACCTAAAACCCCTAAAAGAGCTGCTTGATTCATTGCCTGACCTGGAAATCGTAACAGGAGCTTCCCTACTTGAGATGTATCCTGATAAAGCCACTGCCACTGCCCGATGCCCTCAACACCTCCCATTTTGCTATGATGCATATAATTCAGCACTATTGCTAACAAAAGATACAATCTTAGTTTACCATAAAAACATTCTTGTTGCTGGTGTGGAGATAATGCCTTATGCAGAATATTTGCCATTCTTGAACGAATTAGTTATTGATCTCGGTGGTATTTCAGGAAGTCTCGGGACATCAGAAAACAATCCGCTATTCCCTATAACACGTAAAAAGGACACAATAGCATTAGGAATCCCGGCGATATGCTACGAGTCAATATTTCCAGAACATATTTCATCAGTTATGTCAGGAAAGGGGAATCTACTTTTTGTGATTACCAATGATGGCTGGTGGGGCGAAACAGACGGATATAAACAGCATTTTCTTTATGCTCGTCTTACTGCTGTCACGTTAAGGAAATGGGTTGTGAGGTCTGCAAACACTGGCATTTCAGGAATAATTAATTCACGTGGAGATGTGCTTATGGAAACTAAATTCTGGGTTCCGGATGCATTCGTAGGAATTGCCTCAACGTGCGATGAAGTAACATTCTTTGCCCGGAATGGACATTACATTGGACGGTTTGCATGGGTGGTAGTAATTGTTCTAATTGGAGTGGCTATTGTAACTAGCTTAACCGACAGGTTCAGGTTCAACGTGAAGAAGTTGCGTCCGTCTGGATAAAAACCTGTCCAAAATCCTATTGATGGTCTAAAGGGTCATATGGCTGCACTTTTCTTTTGGCTTCCTGTTCTGATTCAAGGTTGCACTGAGAGCCATCGCTACCACAAGCCGGACAGCTTGTTATACCTCTCTCTCTTAGATATGGGTTATTACTTGCACACGTTCCAACAAACTCAGCTTTTTTCTTAAAAATCATCTTAATTCCAATGAGGGCGAAAACAAGAGCGGCAACCAGCACAGTCAAGCCCAACGTCAAAAGCAACACCTGTAACATAGTGCTAAATTAAATTTCTTTTTGCAAATAATCTATGTCAATTTTTACGACCTTACCATATGGTAGGGTTTCAACGATTTTTTTGATTTTTTCTATGTATTGCCCTAAGCCGGCTTTATTAAGTGCCCTTTCGGGACGTTCAGGTCTGAAGTAAGCAATTAGAGTAAAGTTATCATCTCGTACCTGAATATAATCGGGAATTTTGTCCATGCCTTTAATCTTCAGGAAATAAAGCGCTTTGTAGTGTTTAACAGGAGTCATACTAATTCTCATAACGCACAGAGCAAAAATTTCGTTTCTATTAGCAGGATGACTTGGTTATGGAAGACATTGGACATTGCTCTTGAGGTTGTGCACATTGCTGTTATTGTTTTTAATCTTGTTGGATGGGTTTTTCCTAGAACACGTTTTCTGCACTGGCTCTCTGTTAACATAACTGCTTTTAGCTGGCTGGTAATGGGATTCTTTTATGGATTTGGCTATTGCTTTTTGACAGACTGGCACTGGCAAGTAAAAGCCTCTTTGGACAATATGCCACAGGAAAGTTCTTTCATAACCTACTTTCTATACAAGATAGGTTTGCAAACATCCGAAAGGACAATTGATTTGTTTACCGCAATCACTTTTGCTTGCATATTCTTACTCTCTTGGGTTATAAATTTCAGACGATTAAAAAATTTTACTATGAGGATATTAAAGGTACAATAATAATCATTACAACCTATTCCTGGCAATAAGAGATATTTTCTCAGGTACAAATAAGAAAGGGGTCCCGCGATGGGACCCCCTGCAATTAGCGGCAAAGTGAGAGAAATGAATAAAAGAGTAATCCACTTACGGTTATTCTTTGCTTATTTTGAACATTTGTTCTCTGTCGCCTGCGATTACCTTAATCATGTAAACTCCCACTGGATAAGGCTGCATATTAATGACAGCACTATGATCGCCTTTGTATTCCTTTCGGAATATCTCTTTGCCAGCCATATCCTTCATAGAAATTTGGGAAATACCTTCTCCATTCAATACCTTCACTGTAATAATATCTCCATCGTTCAGCAGTACAATATCTGAAGCCTCGGTTCTCTCAACACTTGAAGGTATAGTAACATAGACAGAATCTTGCAACACAAGGGTGTCCTGATAGTTACAGGAATATATAGTTACTGTTACTGTTTCATATTGTGGAGTTGTAACATTCCATACCACAGAGAATGGACCTGTTCCGTTTGCTGTTTGAGGTGTAGCATTAGGTCCGAGGTCCCAGATGATGTTATCATAAGAAGTGCCATATTGAGCTACGGATACAAGCACTGATGTTGGAGTTCCTGAGTAGGCTGTATCCGGTAAGCTCAGGGTTGCGTTAATATAAGCGGCCTCCATTGTTAACCAAAGGGTGTCGTTAGCACCATCAAGATCCACAGGGAGGCTCCTTGTCACAACCATAATGTTCACGGAACCGGTATCCGGCATTGTAAAGGAGAGGATATTATTAAGTGTAGCTGTTGCACCTGAAGCGATAGAAGTTTGCCTTATGCCGGAAGCAGAAGCAATAGGAGCTCCATTATAATAGGCAGTTGCACTATAGAAAACAGAGTCAACAGTGGTGGTACTATTATTAAGCACATCAACAGAAACATCTACATTTTGATTATCACAAGCATATTTCGGAGGATTGGCTGTTATCACAGAAGCTGCCACATCGTAATATGCTACATTAATATTGTCTAAATAGAAAGATGCTGATCCTGCACCGGAGTGATCTATATCCTGAGCAACAAAGAGGAACTGTACATATTGAGCTCCCATAGTTGGAATTATGAATTCTTCCCTCCGTCCTGCTGAATCGGGTTCATTACCTCTGGTGTAAAGTGTAACAAGATACCAGTTTACACCGCAATCATAAGAAACGGCAACGAATACGGTATCAGCGATATCCATTGTGTCATTGGCAGGACTCCAACTATCTGTTAGAGCAATGTCATAACCGAAATATAGAGAGCTGTAATTGTCTGTAACAATCGCTGGACTACCAATGATTCCTATATCAAAACCGAAAGATCCCCAGAATTCAAATTCAGCAGCTGTGTCATTGGGAGTTCCTGGAATATTAGCCCAATCCTCTGCTTCCCAAGAGTTATCGTTAGCAAAGTCTTCATTTTCCCACCAGAAATCATAGTTAACGAATAGATTGAAAGGTGTTCCATCCCAGCTGTTGAAGTCAACCTGTGTTGAGGGGACGGTTTTTAACGCAACAGGTACATCCCTTATAAGAGTGTCATTAGCTGCGTCAGCATCTGGATTCCAAGTAATATAAGCAGTAACTCGGTAGACCCCACCTGCTTGTGAGAAATCAAATGTTCCTACGAAAACAGTAGTATCCTGAGCAAAGACCAAGGTATCACTTCCTAGTGTTACAGAAAGATTTCCTGTAGCGGGACCTGAAACGTCAACTGTTATTGTTAGATTATTGGCTACTAAGTCTGCAGGAATACCACCAAC
>JAJRPU010000244.1 GCA_024280615.1 Bacteroidota bacterium
GGGTTACTCGTGGCAATGGGTTATAAAGAAGTGCACAGAGGAGATTAAGGGTATGGGGAAAGTAGAGTTGAACATGTAGAACATTAGTAAACTTTCTGGTTTTTATTTTGTCAATTTGGAATATGTATCTAAGAATATTGCACACTCTGATGTGGTAGAACTCCATATCCAATCTATGGTTTCCTTATATATGGGGTGCGTAAGTCAAGTTAAACCCCCAATCGTTTTCTCGTTATGCAAATTTTTTATATCAAACTTAAACAAGCTGTTGTTGTAATTACCTGTTTATAGCAGTGTTATTAGCTATTGACATTGTATTAAAGTTTAATATCTGGATATAATTTGTTTGTATCTAAAAATATTTTGTAGTTACCTTTAATGAAATTGCTAAATTGTAAGGTAATGATAGAAAGGTTCGCAATTTTTTTAGCTTTAGTAGCTAATGTGTTTGGACTTCGGTTTGCCGTTGCACAGAATCCAATAGTGAATGTAAAATTGTTTGAGCCGCATGTTGATAGTCCTGTTAACTCTTTATCTTTTTCTGATGCTGTTGTTTCTCCTTATAACGACCTCATATACGTAGTTGGAGGAGCAAGCAACCAGGCATATTACGATGATGATGAGATATTTATCGTATTAGATTCAAATGCTAATATTATAAAGTCATTGCAATTAAACAGCAATATAGGATATTATCACGTTGGCGCAATTGACTCAACAGGGTCCCTGTTCATTGGGGGACAGATGGATTTTGGCTCTGTTTCCACACAACCTATTTCATTTATTATGAGGGCTGATACAGCAGGTAATATAGTTTTCTTTAGGGGCATCTATTATAATGACAATAGTTTGGCTGGATATAATCCTTGTGGCAAGGTATCCATGATTCGTGTTCTGGAGACAGGAACAGCGTCGCTGCCAAGATATTTTGTCGCCGGAGAAGTATGTTTATCTTACAACAGTTCAATAGCTGTGGGACCTTACCTATTTATAGCGGAGTTTGACCCTACGGATGGGCGCTTATTAAGGATTTATTCCAATGATGGCGTACCAACAGCTAACGCAGGTTGGGAACATGTTGATTTTCACCTGTTGCCGACTGCACGCTTCATCCTGTTCTCTCATATGTACGACGGTTTCATACATAAAATAGTGGTTCATAAAATGACAGATACACTCACACCACTTACTTTTCCTGTATGGATTATTCCTGATAGCACGGAAATAAAAAACACTGTGTTCAATACATCGCCGAACTTTTCTTATGCTACTTATAGAGCATTAAATACAGGGGGAGATTTCTTGCTTGTTTCTTCTGTGGCAGTTGATGGCTTCACATTTGGGTATTCTACCACTTCTACCGGAGGAATTTGGCTATATAGAATAAGCCCTGATTTATCAAACGAAGTATATTCAAAGCTTATACTTGTTAGAGAAGATACAGCAACTCAATATGGCTCTGTTTTAATGAAAGATGCCATGATGCTTGATACCACCGCACTAATATTGTTTTTCGCGGATAGATATAGATACGAAGGAACTGTATACAATGGTGTTGGCTTGATGGAAGTGTCCCCTACAACAGGGGATGTCATTAATGTGAGGATGCTAAATGATACTTATCTGGGACGCGATGGATTCACTAAACAAATGAAATTACTAAAGATGAAAGACAAAATTTTGATTGTTAAGGGGAACGGAGAGGGCTTCGCAACAATTATTCTGGATTCCCTTTTTGCGGATATAGGAGCTGATTGTGCCGATGACATACCTTTTACAACCGACCAGTTTACACTTTTTACATCTATGAGCAACTTAACCTATTCGGTACTGGATAGCCCCATCATAACGGTGTTGGGAGCTCCATTACTATATGAAGTAGATTATATTATTGACACATTCATAACAACCCCTCAGATAGTTTTGGATTCATTAGCGGATATTAGGGATTGTGTAGATGGGGCTATCTTTATATCCGTACTAGGTGGGTTTGGACCCTATGACTATTTGTGGAGTAACGGTTCCACTTTTGAGGACCTTGATGGCTCCTGGAGCCCCAACGCTCCTGGATATTATACAGTTACTGTTACTGACCAGGCTGGTTGCATGATTGTGGATACTTTCCGCGTAAATAATGATTCCCTAATCGTGCAAATAAATACTTCTAATGCACCTACTTTGAAAGCAGAGGTATCAGGAGGAACGCCGCCTTATCTGTATGAATGGAGTACAGGCTCTTTTGAAGACACAACAATAATTACTTCTTCTGGAACATATTGGGTCAAAGTGACTGATAAAAATTGGTGTTCTAAATACGACACGGTATATGTAAATCCTTCATCTTTCCCTGTTCCTATCACTGAGTATTGTGAAGTGTTCCAGAACAACAATGATTTGCTTATTTCTTGTGAGGCTTCAGTCATACAGGTTAGGGTCTTATCAATGGATGGAAAGGAAATTGCTAGTTACAGCAATAAACAAGACCATTTTAAAATATCTATACCCTTTGCAGCTACAACAAGTAGTTTAAATCGTATACTTGTAGTTCAGATTTACACAGAAAAGGGTATGCATATATTCAAGATTTTGACTCTATAAATACGGAAGCAAAAAATCTTCGTTTAGCAAATTTATGGCTTTAACATAGTTATTCCAAATCAGAATAGTCTCTGAACTTTATGGTATTTAATTAAAAAAGTTTGCCCTTAGTTAGAGATAAAAAGAACATAATTTGTGGACTTCTGCAGGCTTAACTTTTCTCGGAGTTCTTTATCTTTGCACAAAACGTTTGCTGTTATGAATGCTACTGCAGTGGATAAGTGGTCAAGTGGCACTTCGCCCTTTAATGTTACGTGGGGCAAACTGATGATGTGGCTGTTTCTTGTTTCCGACGCATTCACTTTTGGAGCCCTTCTTATTTCTTATGCGAGCATTCGGGCATCCGCTGAATCGTGGCCTAATCCAGAGGAGGTCTTCTCTGCTTTTCCATTCATACATGCAAAGATTCCTCTTGGATTCGTGAGTTTAATGACATTTATACTTATTGCAAGCAGTGTCACTATGGTTCTGGCTGTTCGGGCAGGAGCCCTGAAGAACCGTCAGGGAGTGGTTAAATACCTTGGCTTAACAATCATAGGAGGTTTAATATTCTTGGCTTCACAGGCATGGGAATGGACACACCTTATAATGGAAGGAATGACCATTTCTTCCAATCCATGGGGACCACCTCAGTTCGGCCAATTCTTTTTTCTCATAACTGGTTTCCATGGAGCACACGTCCTTTCAGGAGTAATTTTGAACCTCATTGTTTTGATAAAGGCACTGAATGGAGACTTTGACAGAAGTGGTTCCTATCAAGTTGTTGAAAACGTCGGTCTTTACTGGCACTTTGTTGACCTCGTCTGGGTCTTCGTCTTCCTCGCATACTACTTAATTTCAGCATAAAAACAAAGAGAAATGGCACAGGCAATTTCCATCAGGTCGGTAATGATTGTTTTTTGGGTCCTGTTCATTGTTACAATTGTTGAAGTGGCAATGGCAATTTATTGGCCAGAGGAATTACCTAAAGGAATCCTTGATTTCTTTTTAGTCCTTTTCACTCTCGTTAAGGCTTACTTCATAGTTGCAGAGTTCATGCACTTGAAGTATGAATTGAGGCCCCTCATTATTATGGTCCTATCGCCACTTATCCTGTTCATCTGGTTTATCCTTGCATTTGTGATTGATGGCACTTGGTGGGGTTACCTCAAACAATGGATAGGCTTATGAAGAGGTGGCTTGTTGCCGGCGCTATATTAATCGGCATTCCCGCCGCTTTTTACATTGCTTTGAAGTTTTATAAGCCTCAACCTGATTTGCCATATTTGGGACCTAGGAGAATAGATACGATATATAAAGACGACGGCTCATTTGAAATTGTTGAAAAACCATACTATGTTGATAATTTTTGCCTTTTAACCGAAGACAGCACTACACTTTGCTGGAATGATTTGCGAGGTAAGGTAGTAGTCGTGGACTTCTTTTTTACTCGCTGCCCTGGAATATGTCCAGCTCTATCAAAAAGTATGAAAAGAATTCAGGATTTTTATGCTGATGAAGACGATTTAATACTTGTTTCCATCACCGTGGACCCTGAGTATGATAAGCCGTCCATCTTAAAAGCATACGCTCAGAAATATGGATATATTCCCGGAAAATGGATATTCCTCACAGGTCCAAGAGATTCCATAAAGAAAATTTCAATTGAAGGCTTCTTTTTGCCACTATCAGGTAGCAAGCCCAGCGACCTGACCCATAGTGAGAAACTTGTCTTAGTTGATAGGGATGGTCATATCAGAGGTTACTATGTAGGAATTGAAAAGCAAGAGGTTGATAAGCTTATCCAACATTTAAGAAAACTGCTTTAATTTTACGTTAAATTAGACCAGTGATAGATAAGAATAGAATCTTCTGGACAATACTAATCAGTCTGGCTTTTTCTTCAATTGTGTTTATAATTTACTTTTATGAAGGAACTGGGAAAAACATTCCGCAATGGATGAAACGCATTCCACAATATAATGCTACTATTAACACTCTTACCACTCTCTTTCTTTTAGCAGGCTTTTTTTCTATCAAGAGATATAAAATCACCTTACACAAAATTTTTATGTTGCTAGCAGCAGCTTGCACTATGGTTTTCTTTGTTCTTTATAGCATATACCACGTTAATGTTCCTCCAACAACGTTCGGAGGTCCTCAACTTGTAAAGTATGTGTATTATTCTATCCTGATAACCC
>JAJRPU010000245.1 GCA_024280615.1 Bacteroidota bacterium
AAGGATACTACAAACGGATTTCCACTATTGTAATCATATACCGTAACTCGGGGACCGTTCAGACTAATAGTAAAATTAGATGACAAAGTTGCATTTATGGTTCCGGATTTAGAAGTAATGTAAGGATTTCCACCGTCATTAACAGTTGCCCTTGCAAGAGGTCGTGAAGCAGTGGCACCAATAGATGGACCATTAGAGTAGACAGTTGTTGTGAAAGTAGTGGCATCTAAAATCCTGTCCTGCTCATAGAGAACTTCTCCAGTCTGTGCGTCCACAAGCCTGTAAATGTATAATGGAGGATATTGACGCTTTATATGCAATTCATAAACATATCGCAAGTCATAGCTATCATCCCTCAGAATCGGCAAAACTTTTAAATCACCAATCTGAACTTTTGCGTCTTGTACCGGGTTTAAAGCCTCTAATTCAGACTCCGACAATGGAATGATTTTGTTAGTTGGTTGAAGGGGATATACATCCATTGCCACGGCAAACAACTTGCCCTCTCTATTAAACCTAAACGAAGCACGGGAAAACATAACTTCAATGGAATCATTAACCACCTGAATGAAGTTAACATAAGTCTTTCCGGAACGACCAGTGAAAGTCCCCTTATACCTTAAATTAGATACAGATAAACCAAGCTTTTGAGCAACAGCAAGTGCTTTATCCCTGTATGAAACGCCCTCTATAGCAACAGGTTTACCATAAGCATATCTGGGCAAATTTGTAATGGGGTTTAGGACAGTTTTCCAGTTAAACAGCCGAGGGTCGCTCTCTACCACTAACTGATTTTCTGGAATAACCCTAAGGCGAGACTGCCCATTAGCAATTAGGACAAACCCTAACACACCCAGCAACAAACTCACCTTTCTCATTGAACTTTTTTTGTTAAGGTAAAGCAAATCCTTTTATCTCCAAAATTTTATGCTAAGATGCTTCAATGTGCTTTAAGGGAACTTTTTAATGACTTCTATGTTTTCCTAAATTAGAAATTGTTTATACCTTTGTAATAAAGACAATCAAACTGCACTGCACGTATATAGCGGATGCAGTGAGGGAAAAGAGTAAAACCTGTTAATAAATCAAATTTTTGGCATGGTAAGCGTAAGGAAATACACCAAGGAGGAGTTAGAAGCCAAGAAGGCAGAGGAATTAAAAATGATTGCCAGAAGCATGGGAGTTAAATATTATTCCCGAAAAACCAAAAAGGAACTTATTGAGGATATACTCAAGATGCAGGATAATCTATTATTGGGAGATGAGGTAGTTAATAAGCAGAATAAAAACACTAAATCAGAATCAGGTCAACAAGAAAAGAAAAGTAAGGACATTCCTGAGTTGAGTTTTCCACCATCAGGAGGTTCAATAATTCAAAAACTGCTTGCCAAGCTCGGTCAGGAAGAAAAGAAAGCAAAAGAGGAAACTGTGCCACCTACTTCACACGACACTAAAACAAAGCAAAAAGATACAGAGGAAACTATTGAAAACAAAAAGAAAACAACACCACAAACAGATAAAACTCCAGAGACACAAACAACACAAACAACTCAAACAACTTCCTCCTCTATCAAGTCATACAGAGTTATTACGCCATCTAAAAAAGAACCAACTTCCAATAAAGAGACAACTCCTCCTGCACAAACCACAAAAACTAAACAAATTGCAGAGGTAAAGGAGAAAGCAAAGGGGGAACCATTGCCAGCGGACGAAATGGAACGGCTATTGCTCAAGCTCAAAGGACTCGTTAAAGCAGAAGGAGTCCTTGAAATAATGGAAAAAGAAAGTTTTGGAGTGTTGCGTTCCTCTGACTTCAACTATCTCTCTTCACCAGATGATATATATGTGGCACCCAGAATGATAAAAATGTATGGATTAAAAACAGGAGACACCATTTATGGATACATTAGACCACCTGTTAAGCAAGGGGATAAATACTTTTTCCTTGAGGAAATTGAAATGGTCAATGGGCTGCCTCCCGAAAAAGTGAAATATAGAACGCCTTTTGAGTATCTCAAACCCCTGTTCCCCAACGAAAAGTTTAACCTGGTTACTGAACCATCTGACTATTCAAATCGCATAATTGATTTATTTGCACCCATTGGAAAGGGACAGCGAGGTTTAATAGTTGCTCAGCCTAAAACAGGTAAGACAACTCTTTTGAAAGGCATTGCCCGTGGTCTGAACAAGAACCACCCCGAGGTATACGTGATTGTTCTGCTTATAAACGAGCGTCCAGAGGAGGTCACTGACTGGGAACGTTCAGTAGTAGCTGAAGTAATTGCTTCCACGTTTGACAACCCGGCAGATAAACACGTTAAGGTTGCCGAAATAGTTCTGGAGAAAGCCAAGCGCTTAGTGGAGTCAGGACACGACGTAGTTATATTGCTTGATTCACTAACCCGCTTGGCACGGGCATATAATGACCTTGCTCCATCTTCAGGAAAAGTTCTCTCTGGGGGCGTGGAAGCCTCCGCTCTCAATAAACCTAAGCAGTTCTTTGGAGCAGCACGGAACATAGAGGGCAAGGGCTCCCTAACAATCATTGCCACCGCACTCATCAATACAGGAAGCCGTATGGACGAAGTTATCTTTGAAGAGTTCAAAGGAACAGGGAATATGGAACTTGTGTTGGACAGGAACCTTGCCAATAAACGAATCTTCCCTGCCATTGATCTAGTTGCCTCTGGAACCAGACGTGAAGACCTTCTCCTTGATGAATTCACACTCAGAAGAGTATGGCTACTCAGGAACCAATTGGCTCAAGTGCCAACAGAAGAAGGGCTTAAATGGATACTTGATAATATGAGAGGCACGAGAGATAACCGTGAATTCTTGCTTTCAATGAATTGACCATAGTATGTTCTCAATTATAAAGGAAGCCATTGACCAACGGAAACCAATATATGTCCTCTCAGGAGAAGAGGACTTCCTGATAAGGCAATTTATAAGTTCGCTCAAAGAATTAATTCCACCCAGCGAAAGACAATTTAATCTTATTGTCCTGACTGCAGAAGATAAATCAGGGCAAGATATAGTAAACCAAGCCAGAACACTTCCAATGTTTGGCAAGACCAAAATAGTTATCGTATATTCAGCAAGCAAATGGCAGGAGTCGGACTGGCAGGCTATACTTAAATACGCCGCTAACCCGTCTAAACATTCCATTCTAATTATTGAGGCAACCACAGAATCAAAAAAAAGGAATAGAACAATTTCAAAATTTGAAAAAGACCTCAACAAACTCGGCATTCTGATAAAATTGAACAAACCATCCAACGATAGAGATTTTATTGCTTTGCTTAAAGACTATTGCACTAACAAGGGTATAACTATTGACAAGGAAGGGCTTGAGACACTGGCAGAACTAAGCAATCGGTCCCTGGAACCCGCTATTAACGAAATAGAAAAGCTCCCTCTCTCATATCCCCAAAAAAAACACTTTACCAAAGAAGATATTTTATACGTAATTGGAATTGATAAGGAATACAACGTTTTTGAACTTATTGATGCTCTTTCACATAGGAAACCAGACAAGTTAGCACGAATCGGCAGAAACCTTGCTATGCAAAGAAATGCAAATCTTTTTGAGTTAATTAGCCTTATTTATAAAATCATATCTTATGCAGATTTGGGAAGGCAATACATATCTTCAAATAAGAAACAAACGGAACAGAAATTAGTTGCAACTTTCAAATGTTCGCCGTGGACAGCACGACAGGCAACTGCAATAATGAAAAACTATACAGAACAGGAAGTAAATACCATTTTGGAATTATTGTACCAATACAACAAAAAAGCCGTCGGGATTAAAAGTGGACTTTCCCTACCCCAGGAGCTAGTTGAAGAATTCACTCTTGAGCTTGCTACTATAGCCACTGGTAAACCATTGATGGTAAAGCATTCCTAAGTAAAGAAACTTTTAAGTATCTATTCTTGTTAAGTTAACCAAATTCTTGGACTATGAGTAAAGTGTTTGAGCTAAGGGAGAATCAGGTTTTGCACACTTATGTCTTTGAAAGACTTGGACAACCAGAGAAAGAACGTGAATTTAAGTTAAAGGAGCTGAAGCGTTGGGGGTTTGATTTAATCTTTGGAAAAAAGGACGGTAAAGAAACATTTTTTACAGCCGAGATTGGTAAACGAAAAAAAGGAGACATCTATACAGAACGAGATGCTCAGACCGATATAGACGTAAAATTTGAAGTTTATGACATAATTGAAGAACTTCCCAAAAACAAAAAGATTTTTGCACACATTGAAATGATGGATGGCATAGCATACTTAATCGGGGACTTACGAGAAGGAGACAAAAACATAGAAATTTTACGTGTTCCAGCAGGTATAACTTTGCTTGCATACTTAAAAAAGAGACGTCTGCATAACATAATTGAGGCATTGAGAAATGTAGGTACATCGCTTGAGTTAGTTAAACAACGAGGACAGGAAGGGAAAGCCAAGCCATATGACCAAATGCCACCCTTAATCAGGAGATTTTTAAGAGAAGCCCGTGAAGTTGAGGAAGACGCAGGATTCGGCAGAATAGCAGTTGCTTATTATGGCGAAAACAAAGATGGAGAACCACGATTCAGAATCTCTTGGTTCCTCCCAACCATATCACTATTTGACCTATCCATTGCAGAAAAGGCAGATAAATTACTTGGAGCCTTAGATTAATTGCATGTAAAAAATGATTAAGTATGCCTTTTTTTACATATTCACCCATATTAAGCAGGCAGAAGAAGTTTGAACAAGTTAATGGGAAACCAATTATTAACGGGGATGAAATACGCAAGTTAGTAGAGGCTTCTGCAATATTCTACTTCATAAAAAAAGATAAGCAACTTGAAAACAGGGTAAAGAAATTCCTGCTTCAAAAGGAACATGACTTGCCCGAACTGGCTAATTCAGTAAGAAATATGGTTTATGACACTTATCCTTGGTTAAAAGAAATCACTTATCCAGATTTTATTGAATTAGAGGGAGAAGTAACGAAACTCTATTGCGAAATATGGGACTTAAAAGAGAATGAGATAACAAAAGACTTTATTACAGAAGCCTTTACTGGAATAATAAAATTTCAATTACCTGAGCCACATGCCCAAAAACTATGCTATGCCTTTCAGTCCTATGCAGAAGCCCTTGCTAGAATTGAGAAGGAAATGCTTGAAGACCATCCGCTTGCTTCAGAATTCTATCCTCGTCTAATTACAGAATTGAGAAACGAAGGATGCCCCGCACGACTCGGATATTGGACAGACACCCCCTATGAAGGACACCTGCTTTTTTTCTGGCGAGTAAAAGAAATCAGGCAACATCTATTGAAAGAATTTGGACTTGACATTCGTCCCACCGAGATAATCTACATACCATCAAGGGGCGAGACAGCAGGATGGTCATATTGGCGTCAGTCCCTATGACCCTTTCCTGACCCTTTTGCGTTGTATATAACATAATGAAGCAATGGGCAATAAGGTATGTTACATCTGCACTTTTATCATATCACTTTGTTTTGCCATATATCTCTAGTGCACAGGACACCTGCTTTTCATCCGTTCCGGTGAATCCTTTTTCAGTAAAGGTCTATTGTAATGATTCGGTGATTCCTGCAAGTAGTTGGTATGTTGACTGGTTCGGGGGATGCCTGTACTGGCAAGAAAAGCCCACGTGTGAAAGGCTAAAAATAGAATTTGACACTTTATCTGTTGACATTGACACCATCGTTTCACTCCCTAACCCGTTGCCCACTCAGAAAGGACGAGAACCAATAGTGATTTACAATGCACCTATTCCATCAATGGCATCCCTTCCAACTTCCGGATTAACCATAGAGGGGCAATTAGTTCAAGAACTCAGTTCAGGAACAAATCAAAACCTTAACTCTCAATCATATTTTGGTATAATTATCAAAGGGAACCTAACTGAAGATATGACCGTTGAAGGGCATTTAAGCGACCAATCCCTGCCTATCCAACCAGAGGGAAACACCTATCAGCTGCAAGATTTTGACAGGATTTATCTCAGATTCACCTACAAGGACAGATGGTATGCAGGCGTTGGAGACCAACTCTGGGAAAACCCCAAACAATCTTATTTTCTCAAGTATAAAAGGAAGATAAAGGGATTGACTATTGGGGAAGAATCACATAATTTTAATTGGAACACTGGGATTGCCTTTTCAAGAGGCAAATACGGAAGGGTTTCCTTTTACGGTAAGGAAGGGATTAGAGGACCCTATCCATTGGTTCCAGAAAACAAACAGTTCATTATTATTTTATCAGGCACTGAACGGGTCTATCTGGATGGCAAACTGCTCACAAGAGGCTCAGATAGAGATTATGTGATTGACTATAACAAAGCAGAAATAACTTTTACGCCAGCAGTGGAGATAACTGCACAGTCAAGAATAGTCGTTGAGTTTCAATACACCACACAGGAATATACACGCACTCAATGGCAATCTTCTTCCTTCTGGAAAAAAGGCAAAATCAGAGGGGGAATAGCCTATATGGGCGAGAAAGATAACGTGGCAATGTCTAATATAGTCTTGGACAGCACTGTTTTAGCTAGACTTAGCATTGCAGGAGATAACGATTCTCTGTGGACCGTTCCATCGTATAGGGAAGCATTAATACAACCAGGCAAAATCCTATATCGTAAAATAGATACAATTGTTAATGGTATAAAGGTTGCAATTTTTGTTTATGAACCAGAACCACAACCTCATGATACTTTATATGAAGTCAGTTTCACTTATGTTGGTCCGAATAAAGGCAATTATATTCTTTCACAAGCCCTATCAAATGGCAAGATATATAAATGGGTTCCTCCGATAGGGGGCGTTCCCCAGGGGTCTTATGAACCAGTTGTTAAGTTGCTTCCGCCTTCTCAACAGCACTATGCTAATGCCTTCTGGGAACTCACATCACACAAAACAAAACTCAGAACAAATGTAGGTTTTAGTTATGTGGATTTAAACATTCTAAGTCCTATTGACGATGGCGATAACACTGGCTTGGCATCAAAGATAGAACTGATGCATGGAGATTCAAACCTTGCAGTTTTATTTTCTTATGAAATGCAAAGCAAGAATTTCCTATATGCCGAACGATTTAGGGAAGTGGAATTCTATCGTAACTGGCAAACATCAGACACAGGATTGCTTCACTTGATAAGCGGAGGAATTAAGTTCAGTAAGACTATTTTTAATGTTACAACCTTGATTAAAAATCAATATCTGGGAATTTCGCCAGAGGTAAGGAGTTCAGGAAAGACTTCTGGACGCACTAGAGTGTTAACTATCCCTATGGATTCAGTTACAAACCTTTTCATTCAATCGTCATGGAAACACAAATTAGGGAATAAAGAAAAGTGGTTTATAAGGCATGAAGGAGAATTTACAACGTTTGAGCAAGTTCCTATAAGTTGGCTTCGGATTAGCGGAGGCATTACCACGGAAGAACAACTGTCCTTTGAAGTCTTTGGTCGCATAGATGCGTATCAAAAAATGTCTCAGTGGAAGCCTTTTGCCACACGAACAGGCATCTTAATGAACGGAAACATAAAAAACTGGAACATACAGTTTTCTGGCAGCTACGTAGATGTCAAGGCAACAGACACACTTAGGGGAGTTCAATCAGGATTATATATAAATTCACAATTAAGCGGAGACGTCATTAATACAGAAAAACTTTCCCTAGGAACATATTTTAAAGTTGGGCGTTCTATGGCACAACGCCAATCATACCAGTACGTAAAGGTTCCAAGGGGACAGGGTCAATTTGCATGGAAAGATTTCAATGGCGACGGAGTCCAACAAATAACGGAGTTCGTCCCTGCACTGTATCAAGATGAAGCGGAATATATCCGTGTTTGGCTTCCCACTTTGGAATATGTTCCTGTTAACTTATACGAAGTTTCTCTGTTTTCAAGATGGGAACCAGTGGATGCATTTAATGTAAATGGACGTATACAAATGACTGTTCAAAGGGAAAAGAAATGGGCATTAGTCAATTTTAATCCCGTTAGTGACACTCTTCTGCGATACCAATCCATTTCAGCACAGGCAACAGCAACCATTAACCAGAACAAAGCAATATGGGGAGAGATAATTCCTATTTTCAGGGAGTCCTATCAATGGACTACAGCAGGGGCTGGCTCCATCCGGTCCAGTGAAGCAACAGGAAGAATATATCTAAATGCAGGAAGTAACTGGTGGCTTGTCCCAGAAGGTATAATTAAGCAACAAAATGAATGGCACGAGATTGATTTAACGAGGCAATATGCCCTTTTGCAATACACAGGAGCGATAAAAGTATTATGGAAATCAACGGGAACAAAGCGTATTCAATCAGAATTATCCTTTGCCTATCAAGAAGCCCAAACAACCAGAAACCATCATCTATTCAAGAGAAAGTGGAAAATAAGACTCATCTGGAGACTATCCAATGCAATCTCTATCAATTCAGACATTTCTCTTATTAATCAAGATTTGCGTGGCAATTTCAACGAACCCGTGGCATACTACCTTCTGGAGGGAATTCAACAGGGCACAAATGGCATCTGGACAGTGTTTCTATCTTGGGACCTAAATAATGCCCTAAATCTAAATCTGTCTTATAATGGCAGGACCTCTACAAGGGGCATAATACACAACGGGACTGCTACCGTGCGATATGTGTTTTAAATAATAAAAATAAACCACAGTGGACACCGAGTTCAGCACATTAGACACAGAGTTCTTTTTTTTTGAAACCACAGTGTCGCACAGAGTAAGATGAGAGTACACAGAGAATTAATAAGAAAAAATTAATAAAAACTTTGTGAAACTCTGTTTAACTCTGAGGAACTCTGTGACCTGCCTTCTCTCTTAGTTTCTGCTCTGTTTCATAGACGATTTGTAATGTTTTAAGAAGGGCATCGGGAATAACACTTATGGAGTCAATTCCCTGTTCCACTAGGTAGGCGGCAAAATCAGGGTAATCTGAGGGAGCCTGTCCACAAATGCCCACTTTCCTGCCGTTCCTGTGTGCCCCAGCAATTATTTCGGCACATGCTTTTTTAACAGCGGGATGCCTTTCGTCAAACAAGTGTGCTATTCTCTCTGAATCTCTGTCCACACCAAGCATAAACTGAGTCAGGTCATTTGAACCAATGGAAAAGCCGTCAAAATACTTAGCGAACTCGTCTATGAGCAGAACATTTGAGGGCACCTCAGCCATCATATATATTTCCAAACCATTGCCTCGTTTAAGACCACCTTCTTCCAAAACTTTAATGACCCGTTGAGCCTCTTCGGGAGTTCTGCAAAACGGAACCATCACCTTCAGGTTAGTCAAGCCCATCTTTTCCCTGACACGGCGGACGGCAGCCACCTCAAGCAAAAAGGCATCTTTGTACTCGGTAGAATAATACCTGCTTGCCCCTCGCCAGCCAATCATAGGATTTTCTTCATTAGGTTCATAAAGCGACCCTCCTATCAAATGAGCATACTCATTAGACTTAAAATCGGAAAAACGAAGAATGACTGGGCGGGGCCAGAACGCAGCAGCAATAGTAGCAATTCCTTGAGATAGTTTATCTACGAAGTATTCCCGTTTGTCGTCGTATCCACAGGTCAATTCCCGCACCTGTTCTTTAATGTCTTCTGGAAGGTTGTCAAAATTCAACAAAGCAAGGGGATGTATTTTCACCCAACTGGCGAAAATGAATTCCATTCTTGCCAAGCCTACTCCGGCGGCAGGCAGGACTCCAGCCCTAAACGCCTCCTCCGGATTGCCAACGTTAAGCATTATGTCCGTCTTGGGTTTAGGTAATTTGCTTAGGTCAAGTTCTTCAACCTCGTAAGCCACTTCGCCCTCGTAAATCCTTCCCACTTCGCCTTCCGCAGTTGAAACAGTTATGGTCATTCCATTTTTGAGGACTTGCGTTGCCCTGCCTGTGCCTACCACAGCCGGAATCCCCAATTCACGGGCTACTATAGCGGCATGCGACGTCCTCCCTCCTTTGTCTGTGATTATAGCAGATGCCTTTTTCATTATTGGAACCCAATCCGGGTCAGTTATTGACGTAACGAGAACTTCTCCTTCTTCAAAAGCACCCATTTCTTCTGGACTACGCAATACCCTCACTTTGCCCACAGCCACTGAATCACCAACTGCGATGCCCTCTAAAATAGGCGTTGGATGCTCCTTTATACGATAAATTTTAATAACTCCTTGCTTGCGTTGACTGTGGACTGTTTCTGGGCGAGCCTGCACCACATACAGTTCCCCTGTTATGCCGTCCTTCGCCCATTCTATATCCATCGGTGTTGGCTTGCCATATTTGTTGGAATAATGTTGTTCAATTAAGAGTCCCCAGTGGGCAAGCCTCAACACTTCATCATCATTGAGGCTATACTTTCTCCTTTCTTCTTCTGGAACTTCTTCCACCCAAAGAGTATGATCTTTTTCCTTATATACAAGCCTTGTGGCTTTATCGCCAAGTTTCTTAAGTATTAAAGACCTATACCCCCTTTTGAGGGTTGGCTTGTGAACATAAAATTCGTCCGGTGTAACATGTCCTTGCACCAAGTGTTCACCGAGTCCATAACCAGAGTTGATAAGAATGACATCCCTGAATCCTGTTTCAGTGTCCAGTGTAAACATTACGCCACTGGAAGCAAGGTCGCTCCGAACCATGTATTGCACACCAACAGAAATAGCTACCTTATCGTGAGAGAAGCCCTTTTCTTGTCTGTAAGCAATAGCCCGAGGTGTAAACAAACTGGCAAAGGCTTTCTTAATGGAATGAAGCAAGTCCTCCTCTCCCCTAACCATCAAATATGTGTCTTGTTGCCCTGCGAACGATGCCCCGGGAAGGTCCTCGGCAGTTGCCGACGAGCGAACAGCCACGTAAGCCTCGGTCATACCAGCTTGTTCAGAAAGCAACCGATATTTCTCCACTATCTTGCTTTTTAAGTCTTCAGGGAATTCCCCACCGATAATTAATGCCTGAATCTGCTCTGCCCGATGCGTCAAATGGTCAAGGTCACTAACATCTATGGAACTGAGAAGCGTATTTATTTTTTCCGTTAAACCATTGGAATCAAGATAATACCTATACGCCTTTGCCGTTACTGCAAAACCATCTGGAACCCTGACACCTAACTCCTTCAATTCGCGAATCAACTCACCAAGCGATGCATTCTTGCCGCCCACTAGATTCACATCGTCAATGCCCACTTCTTTAAACCACAGCACCAAGTCCTCCATCTCTCGCTTTTTTTGAAACAACGCTTTACTATGCTATATTTATTATCATCAAAATTAAGATTTATATCACAAAATCAGTAATCCAGAACCTCGTCATTGGTTTATAGTTTATCTTAAAACAAAGTTTTAAAAATCACACAAGATATTACCATAATTTTTGATATGAATTTCACACCTCATCATCTATGATAAACAAAGAAAACAGAATTAAAAGCAAGAACTGAAAGAACCAAAAAAACCAAGAAAACAAACACAGTTCACAAACCTCCATCACCAATTCATTTGGACCACACATAAACAAACACTACACAAAAAGGTAATCAATTCTAAGATAGCAGGTCGCAATCCTTGTTTTAATGGACCTACCACTCGAACCACCCTTTACGGGGTGGGGCAAAATTCCCGCTATGGGTCGCAATCCTTGTTTTAATGGACCTACCACTCGAACTTGAAAGACCTGAAATATATGAACAATATGTTAAAGGTCGCAATCCTTGTTTTAATGGACCTACCACTCGAACCAGCAGGGAGAACATTAACGGGGCGACAAAATAAGTCGCAATCCTTGTTTTAATGGACCTACCACTCGAACCGGACGACTGACTGGAAGCCCCACCCTTTACGGGGTGGGGGCGTCGCAATCCTTGTTTTAATGGACCTACCACTCGAACTAGCAACGGTTAAGGGCTACCTGTGTGGCAGAGATACGTCGCAATCCTTGTTTTAATGGACCTACCACTCGAACAGCACCCTCTCAGA
>JAJRPU010000246.1 GCA_024280615.1 Bacteroidota bacterium
CTCAGGTTGCGGGTGAACATCAATGAACACAGAGTCTCTAGTTTGACAGCCGTTAGCATCAGTCACTGTCACATAATACATTGTATCGGAAGGAGGAAAAGCAAGCGGGTCCTGACAGGTTGTACAACTAAGGTATCCCGACGGTGTCCATTGATAGGTGTAGGGTGATAGACCTGAAAAGACAGACAAATCAATCAGGACAGTGTCAGGAAAGCATTTTTCAAGGGTGTCGGGTAAGACAGTTTGAGGATTGGGATTGACTGTGATGATGAAATTTTCTGTCCCATAGCATCCTGTTGCATCGGTCACTGTAACGGTTCCAACATACGTTCCTGCGGGGGTGTAAACATGTTGTACGGGATTGCCTGTGGCATTTGTGCCGTCACCAAAATCCCAGGTGTAGGTCAGAGGCGGCACAGGAGTGTAAGTTGAAGATGGTGGAACCTGTGCTTCTAATGTGATTGTGTCTCCTTCACAGGGTGTCGGATTTGAGATAGTTACGTTCAAAGGAATAGTTATTTCTAGAATACCCGAATAGTTCGTTATGCATCCTGAGCCGCCACAATCCCTAACCACAGTGTAGTTATAGGTACCGCATCCATTGAAACAATGTGTAAAATCAGTTGGGGCGGACACTGTTCCCGTGGTTACATTACCATCACCCCAGTCAATCGTTACGTTGCAGGTAACTGTTGCGTTTGGATAATGGGCAGGACCTATTGTAAGGGTTACACAGTTTGCATTGATTGTTTCCGTAATGGGGTCCACTATTGCACACGTTAGTTTGTTAACTTTTTCATTTGGATTGTTAGCTGAGGTAGAAAAAGGAAATAGTATTATAGAAAGTGTCCATAAAGCAAGCTCTACTATGACCTTATGCCTGAGTGGCAAAATGTCCAATTGTCTCTTGAAATTCATTTTCTACTATATTGTTAAAAGGCTCTATTATTTTATGCGAAGGTTCACATTTTTTAAGTTGCCTTTGAGTTCTTTTATCTCGTTGATTTTTGTTTCTTCTAAAGAGATGTTATTTTCCTGTCTTACTTCAACGCTCATTTTTTTAACCCTTTGAGTTGTTTTTGAAGAGGTGATTGTTTCAGATTTTAAGCCCCTGACTAAAAGGAAGGACTTGTCGCCTGTGGAACCCAGCAGGCTTGCTGCAACTCCAAAATTATTACCTTCTTTAAACACTTTTATGTCCATTGGAGAAACCTTTAAGCCTTCTGGAATATTTGAGACTAAGTCAGAAACATTATTTTTACTTACATTCAACGTGCTTGGTTCTATAGCAATTATTCCTGCTTCAATTTTATTCCCAGTCTTTAATTTGCCAGCACATATGATTTGATTTCCTGTTGTTATTGCGTTATTCGTCGTAAATCCTTCAACGAAAAGAATAGTGGTTACTTTTCCGTCCTGTGGGTTTATGTTTGCCAAATAACTTCCTGAAAGCTTTGCATCGGTGTAAATGACCCATATTGAGCCGTCACTGGATAGAAACAGGTCGTTAACGTGTCCGCGCACTGGAAAAGAGATTGCCCATTTAATTGAGCCGTCATGGGAGATTCTTGCAATAAAAGGATTGGTGTTCAAGGGATAGTTCTTTTCGTTGTCCCATTCTGAATATGTTTCTCCAGCAACAACTAAGTCCCCTTTGGGAAGGGATTCCACTTTATACAATCGCCACACATACTTGTTTGCCCCAGGGAAAGTGATGTAATAAGCCTTTTTAAGAGTTAAGTCAGGAGAGGCAAACACTAACAATCCCTGAGGAAGCATTGCACTGGCTGGAACAAGACTGTATGCCGTCACCACTTTTATCTCACCCATACCAGCTATTGCCAATGTGTTGTCATTAACCAATGCAGCATCAAAGATTTCTGAAAAACCATTTTCCACAGTGAACAGCTTATAATCATTAACAGTGCCATTTCTATTAAGCAGACTTATAAAACTGACTTCTTTTATATTGACTTTGGGATATACCTCTCCAACAGTTAATAGTATATTGCCCTGTGAAAAGGTATTAAGCACAAAAAACTTATATGGGAAAATCAGTCTGGAAGATATTGAAGCACCTTCTTCCGACACAGTTACAATAACCTGCTCTGAAGTGTTTTTAGTCAATGCTACATAAACTTTACCATTGCCGGTAATTACCCCACCAATAAGCAACGATTTGGAACCAGGAATAGTATAAACCATAGTCTCTTGAGCTTTAACTATCGCAAGAAAGACAAAAGCTACAGCTAAGGTCCACGTGAAAAACCTTCCGTACATATCATTACAATTTCCTACATACAAAAATACGAACTTTTTATTAAATGAGCCAAAATGCGCTTTAAAATCTATTTTAGTGGCTGATATTTTTACAAGTTTTGAAAGAAAAAGAACAATAATTGATGACCCAGGCATTGTGGGTAAAAGGGAAAGTATGCAGATATAGGTCAATAATGCGTGTCGTATGTCCCTAGAATATATGTATTTTATAAGGTGCACTATTGTTTCCAACATATAACAAATAGGTTCCTTTAGGAATGTTGCGAATCGTTAGATGAGAGGTTTGTCTTGCTCTTAAAATTTCCTTACCTGAAATATCATATATAACCAGGTCTGTAGGTTCGTGTAAGTGTATTGAAACACCATTTTGATTGGGCAGTTTACTAATTATTATGCCTTGCATATTGTATGGGTATTCATTACCGGAGATATTAACTTGGTGGCATTCGGAAGTGTCTGAGCAAGCACCAATAGTTATAATCACTGCGTAAGAACCGTTTTCAGTAGCAACGAAAGTGTTTGATGTTGCACCCTGAATTGGGCTTCCGGTAGCACAGTTAATCCATTGATAGTAATCTGCTCCTGGCGTAGCGGTTAGAACATTGTTATTCACACTCACGTTGGTGTCAATGCTGATTATAGAAACGTCGTAGAAAATAACCGAATCGCAACCTACCACAGTTTGTAATGAATCATAGACATATATGCCGGACACATAGAAGGTGTCATTTAACGCATTTACAAAGAATGAGCAGGCTTCATAGGGAAGGGTATCTGCTTTTGATTGATTAATCTGGACGTTGGCAATGATTATTGAGTCGCAACCTGTTGTGGGATGAAGCAAGGTGTCATAAGGATAGAAGCCGGAGGTGGTAACGGTAATGCCTGAAGGCAGAGTAATTGAATTGCAAGCAGAAATGGGGATTGTGTCATAGGAAGGTGGGTAAATGGTTATGTCAAAAGGCACGATGGAATCGCAACCTGTAAAGGAAACAAGAGTATCATAGTACAAGCCACTAGTAGTTACCACTGTTCCAGATGGCAGTGTGTATTGAGTGCATGCGGAAATAGTTTGCGTTGGGGCAGTTATAGTTACACAGTTTTCAGCCCATTTAACAATGAATGGGTCGTATTGGGTATGTGGTGTTGTGAGTGGTCCGGAATGTCTGGGTCCAAGTCGTCCATCGCCATTGTTGTAAGTTCCTGCGAGATAAACGGAAATTCCGTATGCCGCTACGGCATAGCCCCTGTCTTGATTCAGACTTCCTGCTTCACGAGCCCAATAATAGTTTCCAAGAGTATCAAATTTGGCTATGTAAATGTCATAGTCGCCTGCACTGTAGATGTAATCAACCGATGGAGACGGGTCCATGTCTGCAACGTCTTGAAAACGTCCAGCCACGTAAACATATTGGTTAAACGAAGTAACCGATGAACCATAATCGTAAGAAGGACTTCCAAAATTACCTGCCCATATAAGATTTCCAGTAGTTGAATAAATAGCGAGGAAGGCGTCCGCGGAACCGTTAGAAGTGAGGGTATATGTTGTTGCAGAAGGGTCAAAATCAACAGTGCTTTGGAATATACCGGTTACTAATACTTTTTCTCCGGCAACATGGATGTCATAGCCGTCATCTCTGGCTCCTGAACCGAAACCGAAGCCGAACCTGAAATTGCCTGAAATATCAACGGATAAGACAATAATGTCATCCTGAGTGGTTGATGGAGAGTGAATAGCTGTACCGGCTCCAAAACTCAAATCAAGAGTATCATTAGTGTATCCAGTAGCATAGATATTGCCTGAGTTATCCGCTGCCAAGGCATAGATTTTATCTCTGCCATCACTATCAGCACACTTAGACCATTTATAACCCAGCAATGAGTCCAGAGCAATGAGGCATAAATCACTATTGCCTGCTGAGAAATAAGGCACGCTATCTGCAGGTCCAGGAGCAGGATTAAGGTCTATCGTGTCTTCAACGTTTAGTGACACAACAATCAGAGAATCACCTATTGAAACCACGTCATAAGCTTCATCATATTGGTCGCTTCCCCATCTAACGGCATTTATGAAATTACCCGCGGTGTCCCAAACTGCTAAGAATCCATCTCGGCTCCCATAACCATCAATTGTGAAAGTTCCCTGACCTGGGTCAAAGTCAACTGTCCCGGTGACACGACCAACTATGTAAATTTTGTTACGGGACACGAAAAGTGACAGTCCTGCATCTGTGTATATACCCCCAAAACTCTTAGCCCACACTAAATTCCCGTTGGTGTCAAGTTTGACGACCATAATGTCATAGCCCCCCTGAGTGGTTAGGATTGAGGATGGAGAAAAGATAACTGAATCATCAAATGACCCTATGGCATAAAGGTATCCATCAGAGTAAACAATATTCATAAAATCTTCTCTGTTAGTACCTTGAGGCGTAACCTGCCAGATGTATTGTGGAGCTTGAGCCACTGCCCACATGCTAATTATCCCTAGTGCAATACTATATTTAATCATGACTACAGGTTTTTTGTAATTACAAATATAAGGCTATTTATAGTTTCACGCAAACTTGTGATGCTTGATGAGTTCTACTTTGGAAAGGCCAAAATGTATATCTTTGTTCTTAGAAAGCCAAAAACTTTACTTATGAGACTAGGAAAAGTTGAGGCATTAATAGGTTTTATTTTGTTGACATGCAATGTTCTTATAGCTCAAGATAGATATGTATTTGATTACACCGGACAAGTGGATACATTTGTTATTCCCGATAATGCTTGCCGAATAGTTGTAAAGGTTTGGGGAGCAGGTGGTGGAGGAGGAGGTGCTGATGCTTGTGGCAGTGGTGGACCGGGAGGCGGCGGAGCCTATGTAGAAGCGA